>JAJSAJ010000847.1 GCA_024274855.1 Planctomycetota bacterium
GTGGGAGGGCTCGGCGAGGCGTTGTTTTTCGGCCTCCTTTTTGTGCTCGGTGCCGCGTCGTTGACCTATTTGATCGCCTCGCAGGTGCTTGTGACCAGTCAGGCCGTTTATCAGCCGGGATTCGGATTCTGGCTGATGATTCTGGTTGCCTCCTCATTCACACTGATCGGTGGCGGCGGCGTAATCTATACCGTGTTGCAGGTCGGTACGTCGGCCGAACGCCGGTCTGCAATGGTGCAGCGCGCTACCGATTTGGATTTGATCGGGGATGCGAGGCACCCCCAACGCCTGTTCCCAACCATTCCCAAAGACGCAAATTTGACCAATAGCCCGGGTGTGCGTCTGGCTTATCGATTGCCGGTGACGCACGGTGGTGCCTGGGTGCTTCTTTCTTCCGCATTGTTCTTTCTGATCTGGAATGGGGTTGCGTTGATCTTGGTCACGGTGGCGATCAAGAGCCACTTGGCGGAAAATCCCGACTGGTTCTTGACTGTTTTTGCCGTCCCGTTCCTGTTGATTGGCGTATGGGCCGCCTATTTTTTTGCCAAGCAAATGTTGCTGCACACTGGGATTGGGCCAACGAGCGTTGAAATTTCGGATCATCCTCTGCACCCGGGGCAGGAATACGAGATCTTTGTGTCACAAGCGGGCCGCCTTTACGTCCATTCACTTGTCGTGAACCTGGTTTGTGAGGAACAATCAACGTACCGCCAGGGGACCGACATCAGAACGGATCACTGCTGCGTCTATCGTGAGCAAGTGTTGCTGGCGGAGGAGTTTCGCGTTGAACCGAGCAAGGCCTTTGAATGCGAGGGGCAATTTACCGTGCCGACGGGCGTTATGCACTCGTTTCAAGCAAGCTACAACGCTGTTTCGTGGAAGTTAGAGGTCTGTGGCGACGTTAAATCGTGGCCCACATTCAGACGTAGCTTTCCTGTTGTCGTCTATCCACCGGAAAGCGAGCAGGGGCCACCGGAAAGCGAGCAGGGGCCACCGGAAAACGAGCAGAGGACCGCCTGATGGAGCCGCTGATCAGCATTCGTATTCGCAACCAGCATCGTTCGTTTCAGCCGGGTGAAGTGCTGGAGTGTGAATACCAGATTGATGCGGTCAAGGCGGAGGACGTCCAGGCGGCCGAAGCGTCCGTGCTTTGGCACACGGAAGGAAAGGGTGACGAAGATTTGGCCGTGCATTACTTCGAACGTCGAACGCCGGGCGATGCCGAAGGGGGGGATCTGCGCGCCTTGCGGTGTTTCCAGACAGTACTCCCGCCCAGCCCGCTCACCTATCCCGGGATAATCTTGAGAATTCGGTGGTGTGTGCGTGTCCGTGCGTTTTTGCGCCGTGGAAAAGAAGTCTTTCTCGAACAGACGTTTGTTCTGGGAAGCACTCCGCGGGCGACCGAAGTTGTCGAGCAGGGCGCCTAGTGATCAGGCAGGCTCGCGACCCGTGAACGGAAATCCTTTTTCAACCTGTCATGTGCGACCGGGCGCTGTCGCCTATCGGTTCCCCGACACTGAATCGGCTGAGCGATTGGTCGCGAAGCTCGAGCAGTATCGCTGGCGGGGACAGATTGTCGGCCCGCACGGTACCGGCAAAACCACGTTGCTGCACGCGTTGGTGCCAATTCTTGAGCAACGAGGCCGGCAGCCGATTTGGATCACGCTGCACGCGCCACAGCGTCGGTTTCACAAATCCATTCGGGATGGTGCGCGTTCGTGGCGCGAACATTCACAAGTGATTGTCGATGGTTACGAACAACTCGGATTCCCCTCTCGGCGCTGGCTGCATTGGCGTTGTCGCCGCGCGCGGTGCGGACTGTTGATTACGACCCATGCGCCGGCCCGCATGCCCCATTTGTTCCACACGCGTTCGTCGCTGCAGCTGGTCCGCGATATCACAAACGGTTTATTGGAAGGGCATTCTGGTTGCATTTCGCCCGAGGATGTCGCGCGCTGTTTCGCGATGCATGGCGGAAATGTCCGGGACACGTTGTTCGCATTGTACGACATCTATCAACGACGCCGGTTATGAGTGCTTGCATTCCGACCGGGCCTTGCTGGATTCGGCCCATTTGGCGCGAACGGAACACGCTACGAATTGCCCTATTGTGCACGGTTCCCCAGCCTGGCATGCTTGCTCGTTTCGTACCGCTTGCCTCTGCGCCGTCATTGGTCGGAAAACCATCGAGAAACGCGATTTCTGGAAACTTTTGGTTAACTTTTGCATCGTCGTGACCTAACATTCACCAGACCCGTGCTGCTGTGGTCGCTCGTGGGGCGGAACCATCGGTGTGTCGAGTCGGGCGGAGCCAAATTGGCACTCGCGGATGCGACGCGGGCTGAACTGTCCTTAATCAGGTAAAGCCTTTGCCACCGTAGCACTGGCGAAATTGTGGGAATTCGATCAAGTAGGCGGTCGGTGCAATTGCCGTCGATCGCGAGGTTTGTCTGAGTCGGCATGTGAATTCGGAGCAAGATGATGGGGAAATGGGTCGTTCGAACAATAGTGTGGGTGTGTCTGGCTGCTAGCTTTGCGCTTGCTGAAACACCAAAGGCTAATGCCAATACGTTTCTGGATTGGCTGCATGGGCGAAACACCGACGAGACGATCGTCTGTTATCCTACGTACTGTTACGATCCTTGTGTGCAATACGATCCGTGCAATCCATGCGCTACGCAAGTGGTGCCTCAGGGCCAAGCGGTGGCGCCAAACTGGGGTACCAGCCCAATGGTGCAGCCGGCCCCGCCGGCAGTCAATCCTATTCCGCAAACGTATTACAAGACGAACTGGGAAAAAGTGCCGGTGACACGTTATCGTCCGGTCGTGTACAGCGATCCGGCTACCGGTTATCCGCTTACCGTGATGGATCCATGCACGACCTATACCTGGATGCCCGAGCGGCGACGGCAGAGTTTTTTGAGTCGTCTGTTTCACGGTGCGGATCCACCACCGGCAGCCGTGATACCTCAAGCCACGCCGTGTGCTCCGCCCTGTTACTCTCCGGTAATGTCCGATTGCGGCATTCCCGCAGCCTCCAGTTGTTGCACGCCCTCAGCCCCGGCAATGGGACCAATCGGATCGGTTACCCCGATTCCCACCTCGCCCGCCCCCTATTACCCATCGAGTCCTCCGAGCAGCCCGATGGTGCCGATGACGCCAGGTACGAGCCCCCAAGGCATTCAGACGCCCGGAGCGGCGGTCGTTCCACCGGCCGGCGCGCAGCAAGTGCCGTCGGCTCAACCGGCCGTTCCAGCGGATGTCACGCCGCGGCTCAAACCGAATATCGTCCCAAATAAGAAGCCGGCAGCGAAATCGAGCGCCATGACTACCATCCCGTGGGGTGCGGGCCGGAATGGGGCGATTCGCCGAAGCTTGGCTGAGGAGCCGCCGGCACGTGTTCCGTCAAGCTCGCCGCAGTCTGGAACCCTCAGGTTGAGACCGGTGCCAGACCCCGATGCCACGTCGAACGAGCGCCGATCCAAGTCGACTCCCGTCCTGCTTAATCCTCGCGATCGAACAGCGAGGGCTCGCCCCGTGCGCGCGGGAACCTACTCGGCAATTGCCTGGCCATCACATGCGGCCTTGGTCCCCACGACGACGCACCGCCAAGCGACGCGACCGGTTCAGGCCAGTCGTGGCGGCGATGCGACGCGCTACACACCGGCCTGGGACGATTCGGGCTGGACGACCATTCGCCCGTAACCGAGTGACCCGGCGGTTGTTGCAGGCCGAAATCTGTCCTAGCATACAGGCAACGCGTTGGCGTGACGCATTGCGTTTTCCTGTTGAACCGTGCTCGGACGCAAGATGTCGGTGCCGGAAGCATCTTTGATGCCCCCGTGACGGCCTCCGATTTGGCACGGGGTACCATCGAATCGACCACCATGCCCGCTAATTTGACCCAGCAGTATCTCAAAGCGGAGACGGCTTATCGCCAGGCGGCGACGCTTGCTGAGGAATTAGAGTGCCTCCAGCTGATGCTTCGCGAGCTTCCCAAGCATAAGGGAACCGATAAGCTTCAGGCCGAGCTGAAACAGAAGATCAGCAAGACCAAGAAGGAGCTGCAGCAGGCACCCAAAGCGAAGCGAGCCGGGTTCCGCATTCCGCGACAAGGAGCTGGTCGCGTGGTCGTGATCGGCGCGCCGAATGTCGGCAAAAGCCAGCTATTATGTGCCATGACGCGAGCCAGGCCGGAAGTCGCCCCCTATCCGTTTACGACTCGTGAGCCAATCCCCGGGATGATGCCCTGGCAAGACGTCATGGTTCAGATGATTGACACGCCGCCCATCACACCTTACGTGCTCGATTCCGATACTCTCTCGCTGATCCGCGGAGCCGATCTGGTTCTGCTGCTTGCCGATCTGGGCAGCGACGACGGCATCCAACAGGTTCAAGACGTGGTTGATCGAACGGATCAGACTCGCACTCGACTAGCTCCAGAAACGTACATCGATCAGAACGACATTGGATTGACCTTTACAAAGACGCTGCTGATCCCCAACAAAATCGATGCTGCGGAAGCTGCGGATCGTTTGGAATTGCTGCACGAGTTCTGTGAGTTTTCGTTTACCGAATATGTAGTTTCCGCGCATCGAGGGACCGGCCTCGAGTCGCTTCGGGAGGCAGTTTTTCGAGCTCTGGACGTTGTCCGCGTCTACACGAAAATGCCGAACCAGAAGCAACCCGATTACTCGCGTCCCTATACGATCCATCAAGGTGGAACACTGTTGGACGTCGCCGAGTTGATTCACAAGGACTTTGTGCGGAACCTCAAGAACGCCCGGGTATGGGGCAGCCATGTTCATGATGGAACGGTTGTCAAAGGAGATTATGTTGTGCATGACCAGGACGTCGTCGAATTGCACATTTGATCCGGCGTGTCACACGCCGCTGGCTGGAAGAAGTGTTGACCTCCGTTCCCGGAAAGAGAATTGCCGTGTTGAGCAACTCGCGGATCGCCGATGTGTTGGACCAACTTGCCGACTTGCTCGAGTTTCAGGGCGCCAATGCGTTTCGAATTCGTGCGTATCGCAGCGCGACGCGAGCGATTCGAAACACGTCGACATCAATCGCTCAAGTTGCCCAACAGCACCCGAAGAATCTGACCCACATCGACGGAATCGGCAAGTCGGTCGCCGAGAAATGCGTCGAATTGGTGCAGCGAGGCTCGCTCGATCAGCTTGATCAACTGCTGCGACAAATCCCTAAAAGCGTACTGGCCATGCTTCGGATTCCCGGACTCGGGCCGAAAAAAGCCGCCGCCATCTATCAGCAACTGGGGATCACGACGCTTGAGCAGTTGCGAGAAGCCTGCGAAGCTGAGCGAATTCGGACGCTCAAGGGATTCGGACCCAAGAGTGAACAGATGATTCTGAAAGGAATCGGCTTGGCCGAGCGGGCCGGAAAACGGATCTATTGGGCGGTTGCTGACCAGCAGGTTCAGCAGTTGCGAGATTATATGGCTGGTTGCCACGCGGTTCAACAGTTGGAGTTCGCCGGCAGTTATCGTCGTGGGAAGGAAACCGTGGGCGATCTGGATCTACTGGTTGTTTCCGAGGATTCAACACGCGTGATGGACTACTTCGGTCGGTTCCCGGACGTTGCTGATACGATCGCTCGTGGCGAGACGAAAATGTCCGTTCGTCTCGGAGACGGCCTGCAAGTCGACCTGCGTGTTGTGACCAGCAGGTCTTTCGGCGCAGCCCTTCAGTACTTTACGGGCTCCAAGGAACATAACGTCATTTTGCGAAGCTTGGCCAAGAAAGAGAATCTGAAAATCAACGAATACGGAGTTTTTCGTCTGGAAGACCAGACCGAACAGGTTGTTGCCGGCCAGACAGAGGCGGATGTCTATAATGTCCTTGGGTTGCCTGTTTTTCCACCGGAACTGCGCGAGGCCCGCCAGGAATTCCAATGGGCAGCGCGAAACGAACTACCTGAACTTGTCACAGCGTCCGACATCCGGGGCGATCTACACATGCACACGACCGCGACAGATGGCAACGGGACGCTGGAAGAGATGGTCGACGCGGCCCGGAAACGCGGATTGGACTTTGTCGCCATTACAGACCATTCACAACGCTTGTCGATGCTGGACGGCTTGGATCCGAAACGGTTGCTCGATCAATGGTCACAAATCGACCAACTGAATGATCAGCTCGATGGCGACTTTCTGGTTCTCAAAGGGATCGAATGCGATATCCTTGAGAATGGCGATATGGATCTCCCCGACGAGGTGTTGGCACAGGCCGATTGGGTTGTGGCAAGCGTCCATTTTGGCCAACGGCAGTCGCGAGAACAGATCACTAGCCGCATCCTCGGGGCATTGGCACATCCTTTTGTGTCGGCGATTGCACACCCGACGGGTCGGCTGATTAATCGGCGGGATGCCTACGAAGTGGATATGGAGGCCGTATTGCAAGCGGCCTCCGAACACGGAAAGCTCATGGAACTGAATGCCCACCCGGCTCGACTCGATCTGAACGATGTTCACTGTGCGGCCGCTAAAGAACTTGGTGTTCCGATCGTGATCAGTACCGATGCCCATTCCGTTGCCGGCCTCGACATGATGCGTTATGGCGTGCTGCAAGCGCGCCGCGGCGGTCTGACTGCGAGCGATGTGGCCAATACGCACACGTGGGCCGAAATTCAACAAGCAATTGGCGGAAAAAGATAGCCCCAGCGTTACCGAAAATCCCATGTGCGATGGGCATGTAGCCCGCCGAGAATCGTTTTTTTCGAGCCAAGCTTGGCAGAGTCGACGCAAGTGCGGGATGTAGGACAGAAAACGGGCTGCCACGCGGTGTGACAGCCCGCTGTCGGTTTGTAGGTAACATCCGGTCCGGTCCAGAGACGCCCGGAACCGGACATTTAGGGTAGTCTAGAACTCGTCCTGGAGTATTTCCGATCCGGCCTTGGTGCCTAACGCCCCCCAGACACCGTAGGGGCTGGTTCCGGGGATCTGGTTGGGGATGTGGACGCAGGGGTCTTCACGTGAAGGATCCCGGCATGCCAAAACACCCGTGTTGATCGTTTCGGCAATGAACCGGACCGAACCATCAGCCAGGGCTGTATTTACGCCCCCCGGGTGGTAGCTGTCCGGTGGGAACAGGCCCCAGGAAGTTGTCCAACGGTTGCTCGCACAGTTTGGCGAGTTGGGGGACAGGACCGTGCAAAAGCTGGTCTCCCACGGACCACCCGAGTAGAGCGTGTATCCGCGATACTGAGCCACGTTGATGGGTCCAAGAAGCGTGCTTTGTGGTCCTTTGTGCGCCAAACACGCAAGAGGCCCGCCATCGCCGGCTAGTGTTCCTCCGCTTTCCATGACTGTGCAGCCGTGCAACTTGACGCAAGCGGCGCCGCCTCGTGGACGAATCGTGTTTTCACTCAGCAAGATCGTGTTGCTGGTTCCGTCCTTGATGTCGCGAAAGCTGGTCGACTTGACCGGAGAGAACACGCCACGTGTGGTTTGGTCCCCCCACGTGTTGTAGAACTGGTCACCCGTTGATGCGACATAATTGCCCTGACCAAGCTGTGACGAGCTCTTTTTGGTTCCCTGACCGTCTGACGGACAGAGAACATCGGGGACAAGGGTTCGATAAGGTATGTAGCCACTCCACACCGGATATGCACCACCTGGCGGGACAACACGACCGCTATAAGTCCCCCCGGCCATGATCTGGTCGTAGAGCGTTTTCTGCTCGTAGTAGGGCATCAAGTGCACCATCCAGCCAAGCGCATTGATCGTGCTCCGGTAATAGTTGCCACTACTCCAGTTGCCGGGCTGATAGGTCCCGACTCTCAACGGCGGCAGCACTTTATGCGTGTCGTGATAATTGTGGCACGCCAACGCAAGCTGCTTCAGATTGTTCGAACACTGCATGCGCCGAGCGGCTTCGCGCGCCGCCTGAACGGCCGGCAGCAGCAGCGCGACCAGGATGCCAATGATGGCGATCACCACCAATAGCTCGACCAACGTAAAACCAGGGCGACGAAGGCGCCCGACAACATATCGTCTCATAACACACCCTCCCACAAGAGAAAAGGAAAAAGAAAAACGACCACAAAACACGTTCCGCCACACCGTGCGAAACGTTGCGAACAAAGAAACCGTATAAAGAAAACGTATGGGCACGGAAACCGGTCAGCCGCTTTGACAGGGAAGCGTAGACAGCTTCGCCCGAAAAGGCCGCTCGGTCACCATGCTCGTCAGTGCAGTCGAACGGAATAAGCGAGTTCTTAATCGGGTGCCCGACTGGGCGCGCACAAAACAAACGATTAGGCGTCGAAAAGTTGGCCTACCAGAATCCACTGGCCCCCCAGCGACTCAAGCACGGCCTAAAAACCACGATATTTGTATCACAGATTGGTTCTGTTGGCAATTTTTTTTTGAAAAACTATTTGGGGCCATGCGTCGTTCGGGGGGTGGGCTGGGGCGAGTCGGGCCGTTTTCTTGGACGTGGCCGAAGAGTTCTACGCCCTAACGCGGACGACCGGAACCATTCAGAAGTACGCTCCAGAAGCCGCCTGCTTTAGCTGGCGGAGCAGTCCCACAGTAAACCTAACGCGGACGACCGGAACCATTCAGAAGTGCACAAACTTCGCGAAGGTCCAGACGTTCGTTTGAGCGTTAATACTACGTCGTAAATCGAAGTGCCTGAAAAGTTCTTGCCATTTTGCGAGGAACTTGATTGCTAACGCCCTAATCGTCCAAGATGGGCCTTGATCGTAACGTGGCCCCTCACACGGCAGGGCAAAACTCCTGCTGAGCCGTAACGTCAACCAGCGTCGACACTTTCACTGGCTCGGCGGGAGCCTCGCCCTCCCATTGGCCCAGCTAACGATCACAGCCTAAGTATGGCACCCCTGTTTCCGTTTTGGAAAGCTACGGGGATTTCTAAAGGCCAAGTCAGGATTGCGACGTGAATGCCTGACGCAGTTGGCGCACATAGCGGGCACATTCCTGACGGACGTCTCCTTTTTCTTCGTACTCCAGCACGATGTAGCCCCGATAGCCAACATCTCCCAGTATCTGAGCCAGACGTTGAAAATCAGAGGGGTGTTTTTTCCCGTCCGGGCCGGAAACCGATACCTTGATCTGAACGTTGATCGCAAATGGGGCAATGCGAGCCAAGTCTCCGTAGATATCGTCGGATCGGAAGTTGCCGCTATCCAGGTTCACGCCAAACCATGGGCTGCGGACATCGTGCACGAGAGACAGCAGTTTGTTGACATCGGCCGTGGGACCGCCGTGGTTTTCCAGTGCCAGGTGAATTCCATGTTGGCCCGCGTATTGGCAACACTGTTCCATGCCCGCGACGATCAGTTTGTGCGCCTGGTCGGGCGCCATGTCTTTGGGGGGATAGCCGGCAAAAATCCGAATGACCGGAGCACCGAGGATTTCCGCATAATCGACCCACTGCTTGACCATGGCAATCTGCTCGTCCCGCTTGGGGCCATTTGGCAGAGCG
Source organism: Planctomycetota bacterium (assembly GCA_024274855.1). Taxonomy (GTDB): domain Bacteria; phylum Planctomycetota; class Planctomycetia; order Pirellulales; family Pirellulaceae; genus JAJSAJ01. The sequence continues at coordinate 9,474 of JAJSAJ010000847.1, forward strand.
AAGTTGTTGCCCACGGCGGTACCGGAAATATCGAGCCCCAAACGAAAACACTGCCGTTTCAGCTGGCGAAGGTATGCGGGTGTGACCGGCGTGGGGAAATAGTACGACGTCAGCTCGGTTCCTTCCAAACCAAATCGAGCACAGTCATCGATAAAGTCGCTCAAAGTCAACGCAGGTGGCTTGCCCTGAAGTAGCTCGCGGTAACTGTACGCCGCCAGGCTGAACTTGAACTTCGCATCCCCATTGCGCACGATCGGTTCGATCCCCAAGGCCGGGTGCGATCGGAGCGATGTCCATGCTGCTACGCCGCCGACGACTGTCCCCACCGCTCGCTGAACAAACGCTCGCCGGTTTACTTGATTTGTCATACGACCCTCTTACTAGCTCAGAAATCAATCCAGAAAAAAACCTCAGCAGAACTCGCGTCGGAGTTCTGCTGAGGAACCAGCACAGCTATGCCGAACAGTTGGCATAGCCTCTGTCTTGCAGCGCGCACAAGTCACGGTATTGACAGGGTAACGCGTAACTTGTCGCCAACCGTGGCTTTTTGTCAAAGATGGCTCTACGAAGGCAACATCGAGCCGTCTTCCGCAACTGGTTCCCACTTCGGTGCCAAAAGCCGAAACACTCGCCACATGTTGATCCGCGGCAACAATGATCTCACCGATTTTCGGTGCAACCTTGCCACACGCCACATACATTTTGACGCCAGGTCCTCCCGTTACGTAGTACCGCAAAGGAAACTGCTGTTGCCTTCATGTCAGTTCACCTCCACGGTGGCGGCACCTTGGGTGAAACGACCTGTTGCCGGTGTTTCCGCGTTAGGCGCACGTCTTGCATGCCAGTCCTCGGGTTAGGAGGGCTTTACGGGTTGCGTGATATGCGATAACAGCGGACTCTAGGTCGATAAACTAGCATGGGTCAAGTAATTGTCAAGCTTATCCCGTGAAAATCGCAGATTTCGACGAGGATATGTGGGAATAAGCCAAGCTGATGCGGGTATCTCAGAGGATGGGCTCGCTCGCCCCCCCCGGATTCTGGGTGAATTGCGTTTGCTAGACCGTTAGCAATCAAGTTCCGCGCGGCGGCAAGAACTTTTCAGGCACTTCGATTTGCGACGTAATTTCAACGCTAAAACGAACGTGTGGACCTTCGCGAAGTTTGTGCGTTTCTGAATGGCTCCGGCTAGGTTTACTGCGGGACTGCTCCGCCAGCTAAAGCAGGCGGCTTCTGGAGCGCACTTCTGAATGGTTTCGGCTCGTTCGGGTTAGAAACGGGTTAGGAAGACAGCCTGTTTCGCTTTAACGCAACTAGCGGATGGTCTTTGCGTTGGTCGTATCTTGAGGTGGTGACTCGGGACGACTGGCGACCGATTCGGCTTGACGGACTTTGTCGAGCATTTCCTGAGGGTTTTCGAAGTTCAGCATCACGACTTCTTCGGAGTCTCCCAATTGGGTGGCCATGCCGGAGACGTGCCACCCGGCGTTTTCCTGGTGCATAATCCAGACGACATCGAATGTTTCCTGGGTACCATCGTCGTAGCGTTCGGTCCATTGGCATTCGACATAGGCTGTCCCGTCCTTAGGGTACTCAACGCGGCCAACCGTATACGTGGCATTGGGGGTACCCGGAGGTTGCACGGTCAAATTTTGGCGAGCAGTTTCTTCGCGAGCACGTGTGGTCAGGAGGGATTCAGCGACTTGATCATCGCCGCTGCGAAGCGCTTCGAGAAATGCGATAACTGCTTCGCCTGGGTTCTTGTTTTTAAGGCTAGTCGTGTTGGACGCGGGGGTCGACGGACTGGCCGATTCCTGGGAAGCGGGTGGTGTCGACTCTTTGGGGCCGCCACATCCGACCGCGAACCCAAGTACAGAAACGGTTGCGAGGATCCAAGAAAATCGTTTCATTGCTTGTAGATTCCCTTCTACTGCTAGCATGCTGGGGAAGAATCGGCATCCAGCCGGTCTCTGCGGGGTGTCGGAGTGTCCCAAGAACGGCCCTCGGTGTCAAGGCGAAAGCCTGGATAGCTGGCGGTCGCATTGTTGTTTCGGGCCCGGTGCCATCAAGTGTCGGTCGGGTCGCGTCGATCGTGGCCGGATCGTTTGTGAAGATAGAGCTTGATGGGAACTTCGCCGATACTCAGTTGGTCCCGAAACACACCGAGCAAATAGCGGCGATAGTCTCGCGAGAAAGCTTTCGGTTTGTTGCAAACCAACACGATTGTCGGCGGTTGGACGCCGATTTGTGCGGCGTAGTAGATTTTAGGGCGTCGGTTCTTGTAGAGGGCTGGCGGGTGGTGCTCCATCGCTCGGCGTACCAACCGGTTCAACTCGCCCGTACCGACGCGTCGGCGTGATTGCTTGAACAGCATCTTGGCGTGATTCAGCAGGACCTTCATGTTTTTGCCGGTCTGGCCGGTAATAAACGCGATCGGCACATACCACATGGTGGGGAACGTGTCGTGCAGATAATGAACCCAGCGTTCAGTCGGCATGTGCTTGGCCATCAAGTCCCATTTGTTGACCACGAAAATACACGGGTGGTATTGTTCGGCAACGTACTTGCACAGTTGCTTGTCGACCTGGCTGATTCGCTGGCCCGCGTCAAACATCATCAGCACGACGTCCGCCCGACGAATACTCTGCTGGGCCCGATGCGTACCGTAGTATTCGATGTCGGTACGAATGCTCTTGCCTTTCCGGAGCCCCGGTGTGTCGATTGCAATGAACGATTTGCCGTCCATTTCGAATCGAACATCGACGCTATCGCGAGTCGTTCCCGGCACTTCGCTGACGATCATGCGTTCGGCTCGGGTCAGCGTGTTGACAAATGTGCTCTTGCCAACGTTGCGGCGGCCGACGATCGCGACCTTCATCTCCGGTTCCGCCTCGACTTCATCAGCGTCCGCTTCCGGCAGTCGTTCGCGAAGCAGGTCCAAGACGATCTGTTTGTTCCGATTCTGGTGAACGCTGACCTTCACCAGTTTGCCACGTCCTAGCCGGTAGAACTCGTCCGCTTCGCTATCGAACTTCGCGACATCTGTCTTGTTGGCCAGACAAAGAATCGGTTTATCGATATAGCGCAATCGCTTGGCAACGACTTCATCCAATGCTGTAATGCCTGCTCGCGAGTCGACCACGAACAGGATCACGTCGGCCTGATCAATCGCGATCGCGATCTGATGCTCCACTTGCGATGTCAAATTGTCTACGTCCTCGATGCCAATTCCACCGGTGTCCACCAATTCGACAAAACGCTGATCGCCAACGTCAACCAGATGGGTAATACGATCCCGTGTGACGCCCGCGACATCGTCAACGATGGCCAAGCGGCGGCCCGACAGCCAATTGAACAGGCTGGACTTACCAACATTGGGACGACCGACGATAACAACTTGAGGAACAGCCATGGTTGTTCCATCATAATCGAACAGGCCATGCGGCAATAGAGACTTCTGTCGAGATATCCGCAGGTAACTCGAGCGTGTCGTGGCCTTTCGCGGCAGACGGCCCACCCGCGGCCTGGCCGCTTGCCGACGGAACTCAGGACGCCCGGTTGCCCGGTCGCCTCGGGACGGGAAAGCCCGTATACTGAGCCGGCATTCGATCGTTGTCGGTTGGTCGTGCCGACCGGCCACCGTGCCCCCCCCTGTTCCGGTGGGGACGGTCGGCTTGTTCCGTCGACGTGGTGAATTGACGTGTTTTTTTGTTTTTGCGATTGTCGGGCTGCTCGAGCCGAAACATGGAATCCAATCACCGCCTCCATCGAATCGTATTACAGCAGTTGGAGAGCCTGCAGCGGGCCGGTGTGACCGATCTTCTGCGCCGTGGCCGGTTGCAGCGTCGGGAACCGAGCTGTGTTCAAGTCGCCAGCTTGCCGTCCGCGCCCTCCTCGAACCCAATTCAGGAGCCCGTTGTGCCCTCTTCACGTTCTTCCGAGCGGCCGTTGAGCGAGGACGCCCCAACGCCGATGCCGCGTGAGCAGCGCGTCGCGGCGTTGGAGCAGCTGGCCCAACAGGTCCGTGTTTGCACTCAGTGCGACGAACTTGCACGTACACGCAATCAAACCGTGTTTGGAGTGGGGGATCCGGAAGCCCGGTTGGTGTTTCTTGGCGAAGCGCCCGGCGCGGATGAAGATCGGCAGGGCGAGCCGTTTGTGGGGCGCGCCGGCCAGTTGCTGACGAAGATCATCGAGGCGTGCACGTTGCGGCGTGAGCAGGTCTATATCCTGAACATTTTGAAGTGCCGTCCGCCCGGGAATCGCAACCCATCGCCCGACGAGTCCGCCAATTGTCGCCAATACCTGTTCCGGCAATTAGAGATTATTCGTCCCGATTTCATTTGCTGCCTGGGCGCTGTCGCCGCTCAGAACCTACTGGAGACGACAGAAACGATTGGACGATTACGAGGGACCTTCCATCAGTTTCGTGGAATCCGCGTCCTCTGCACCTACCATCCCGCATATCTGCTCCGTAACCCAAGTGCCAAGCGGGCCGCGTGGGATGATATGAAAATATTGATGCGCGAGATGGGGATCGAGCTTCCGCGGAAATAACGTAGGGCGGCAGGGCCGCAACAACTCCGAGCGGCCGCTCGGGGCCTCAATCACCCGCTCCCGTTGGTCGCTGGAACCTTGTGAGAAACTTAACGATCCTTGAAGTTAGTCATGTAGGGCCCGGCGACCGGCACCTGCGCGAACCGACAGTTTCAGCCGATACAATCGATTGCCAGATCGCTATGTCGCAGCCGTCTTGAAACGTCCCCCAGGGGAACGTATTTGTCCGTTCTCTTTCAAGCCGACATCCGGACAAAAGAAAATGCCACGGCATATCAAGGAGTCTATTCATGAAAACTAGTCTCGTTGTAACGATAACCTGTCCCGATCGACCTGGAATCGTCGAACGGTTCACGGACGTTGTGCGCGGCTTCGCGGCGAATTGGGAAGATAGCCGCATGGCGCGACTTGGAGGCGACTTTGCCGGCATCGTCAAAATCGGCGTGCCGGCGGACCAGGCTGAATCGCTGACCGAGGCGCTCCGGGCACTGGCGGACGAGCAGACGACGGTAATCGTCAAGACCGCCCATGCAGTTGACCAAGTACCGGCCGAGTCAAGCCGGCTTTGCCAACTGCGTTTGTCCGGTGCCGATCATGAAGGTATTGTCCACACGATTTCGGCTTATCTGGCCGAGCAATCGATCAACGTCGAGGCGATGGAAACCGAAGTGGTCCCGGCGCCGATGAGTGCCTCGCCCGTGTTTCGAATGAAGGCCAGAATCAAGTTGCCGCCTGGACTGTCACTGGCGGAACTGGTCGACAAGCTGACTGAAATTGGTGACCAGCAGGGTGTCGATATCGAGCTGAAGCCGGTCGTCACGAACTGAAAATGGGCGGCTCGGCCGCGTGGTTCGGTTAGTCTGTCTCGCCGGAACGGTCTATTTTACAGGGACGCGAGTGCGTCAGTGGGACGGCAGTGCGTCAGTGAGTCGATATAATGTCAGTAGGACAGTATGTTGGCTGTGTGTCTGTATTGTGTCATCAATGGGAGGTCGCGGCGTCAAGCCGCCGCATTCCAGGAAAGGGAAGGGGGCTGTCGGCGCGGCTTTGAACTTGCTTTTGGAGCAAGATCGACCAACGTTCTTCAGCAATAAGGCACACCTGCAAACTTCTGTCCCAGTAACGATGCGTTAAGGGCCGGCGAATCAATTGTTGTCGCGTTTACTGGGGACGTTGCGTTGGTCCCGGTCCCCACGGGCTTGTCCTGTGGGAACCAAAGTCTCTCAAGCTACAGGGCAGCCGAGCGCACGATCCTCCTTAGCTGCGAGCCTGATTCAACCATGGGGCAAGCCTATGGGGGTCTGTATGCGGAAGGGGTCTGTACGCGGAAGAGTGCGACACTTCTTAGCTGCGAGCCTGATTCACCCATGGGACGAGCCCATGGGGGTCTGTACGCGGAGACAGTGAGGTCGGGTGACAGGTCCATTACTGTTCGCGGCAGTAGTCTGATTAGTGAAGATGAGTGTTCCTGTCTTCTTTTCCTCCTGTTTGGGGCGTTGCCGATTCAGAAGTTGTGTAAAGTTCGAATCAATCTTCTGAGTGGATTTCGTATTGTTGATGAGGTGATTTCGATCGCGTTAGTCGGAACGGCGGTTGCATCGCGAAATCGTCAGACTTGCTGTTTGCGACCTTCGGGTCGACCGGACCGCGGTGAGCGTGCAATAAATAACGCACGACAAGTGGCTTGTCACGGCTGACGACCTGTTTCCGCTGCATGCAAGTCGAGGCGATCATCCAGCCATCGCCGCGGACGTGCCAGCGAGCCGGATAATCCGGGTTGCTCGGATGATCGAAATAGGTAATGCCTTCGGTTGCGTGGTCGGAGGGGGAACCGAGAGGGCCGCTGTAGTCGACCCAGCGAGCGGCCTGACCGAAGATTGCCGCCTCGCCACTTCGTGCTTCACTGTCGGAGAGTTGCCCGCCTCCGAAATAGACGGAAAGGCTCTTGGCGACGCGAACCCCGAGCAGCCCGAAGTTCGTCTTGCCGAACTCGACGTGTGCCGCGATCGGTTGGAACGTCGATTGCACCTCCAGTTCCAGCCCGCCATCTTCGGTCGGCCGAACGGCCGCGATCATCTGGTGCTGGACCAGTGGCTTCGGATCGTGACCGTCGAACCACTCTAGTTCAACCGCCATCACCGCCCGATCGTCACCGTCCTGGTAACAGAGCCACTGTCGCTGGCGGATCCGTGCATCCGTCTGATCTGTCCAGAAATTGTGCCCACCAACGTTGGCATGGGCAAACCAGATACTTCGATGGTGATCGTGATTCGGCGCGCCCGGGTGTCCCATGCGAGTTAACGATTGGCCGTCCGGCCCAATCATCGGGTAGAAGAAGGGTCTGGGGTATTTGGGGTCATGGTGCCAGCAAATTCGCTGTTTCCCGTCGATTTCAAATGCTGTTCGACGGTCCGGTAATGGGATGACCCGGCATCGTTTCAAAAACGTTGATTCGCCATTCGCCATCAGTTGCTCCTTCGTAATGCACTAAGCATTGTGCCGCTGCCAACTCAACTGTCTGTCCGGCCATCACGTCCATGCCGCGCGAGTCCAGTCGCTCGCGTCTACTTGGTTTGGGCGTTTTCTGCAAGGCAAATCACCTCGGTAGTCGGCACGGCCAGGCCGGCGGCCCAATAGATACCATTTCGGAGCAGACGCACGAAATCGGGAAGTTCAAAGTCGCGAGGATGCCCCAAGGATGTATAAAATACACGGCCGCCTGCCGGGCTTGTGTGCGTCCACGCAACCGGTTCGGGTGTCATCGTGATGTCGATTCGGCCGGTCATCAACAACCTTGACGATTTAGCCAGTGGCGATGTTTTGTAGAGCGATCCAAAAACGGAAAACCGGTCGTGCCCAACGCCTTGCATGATCGGGTGCGTAAAGGCGTGCGGCACCGCCTGCACGGATGCCGTTGCCTTGTTGCCGTAATGATCATGATAGTTGCCACCTAGGACCGTCTGATCAAACTCGGGCCATTGGCCGTGTCCCGGTTCAGGTTTCGCATTGCGGAGGCAAAACGCGTGACTGGCTGTTCGGATTCCAACGACCGGCCGGCCCGATTGGACGTAATGGTGAATGATCGCCAGTTGATCGTTGGGCAAGGTTCGGCGACGCACGGAGACAAGCAATACCTGTGCACGCTGAACCGCCTCGATTCCTGGAATGCTGTTCGGATCGTGTGTGTCGGCAAACAGCAACTGGACTCGGAAGTCTTTCGCCAAGTTCGCTTTGGCAAACAAGGGTAACGTCTTTTCTGTTTGGTATTCACGCTCGGCCGAGAGGATGACCAACTTTGGTCGTTTCGAGGATTGTCTCTTGGCGGGCCGAGTGTCGTCATCAGCTCGTAGCGTGTAGGGTACCATCAGCAACGAGATACCCGTTATTAGCCACATTATTTGGGTACGCATTGATCAGAGATCCTTTCGGACAAACGGTCGTTATAGGTAGGCGAAGTTCGCGTTGCGATTCCATGCTTCAATTAGCGAGGGACGTGAAATGGCGATTCGAGCGAAGGGACGCCGATTTCGGGCTCGGACGTGTGGCGAAACTCGTTGGTCTTGGAGGAATAGGTGTAATTCTGTTGGAGCTTGTCTGCGTTTCTTACGGTCTCTTCGATGGCACTCAGGATGAAGTTCAGTTCGTTGTTGGTCATGGTCGGATGCAGTGACAGTCGGACCCAGCCCGGTTTTTGGGATAGATCGCCATGGCTAATCCTGTCGGCGATCATCTGGGAGCGTGTTGGGTAGACATGTAATAGATAATGCCCGTACGTTCCGGCACACGAGCACCCGCCGCGCACTTGGATGCCGTAGCAGTCGTTCAGCAGTTTTGCAACCAGGTTGTAGTGCACCTTATCGACATAGAAGGAGAGTATGCCAAGTCGATCGTCAATCTGGTTGGCCAATAGGTGAACGCCTGGAATTGCGCGTAAGGCCGGTAATGCGATTGCCAACAGTTCTTTTTCTCGCTGCAACATGGCCTGCACATCCATCTGCTCTTTCAGATTGATACAGAGAGCCGTCTTGATTGCCTGGAGAAAACCGGGTGTGCCCCCATCTTCGCGAGCTTCGATGGAGCTGACAAACTTGTGGTCACCCCACGGTGTGGTCCAGTCAACCGTACCGCCACCAGGGTGATCCGGTACATTGCGGTGGTACAAATGGCGGTTGAAGATCAGGACTCCGGAGGTGCCTGGCCCGCCGAGGAACTTGTGAGGGCTGAAGAAGATGGCATCCAGTTTTTCGGCCGGATCCTCTGGATGCATGTCAATGTTCACATAGGGTGCCGCGGCAGCAAAATCAACAAAACAAAGTCCATGGTGCCGATGCATGATTGCTGCCATCGTTCGATAATCGGGCTGAATACCCGTCACGTTCGACGCGGCCGTAAACGATCCGATTTTCAGCGTTCGGTCCTCGTACCTTTTCAATTGATCAACCAAGTGGTCCAAATCAACCAATCCGGCCGAATCAGGGTCCAGCACGACGACATCGGCCAGTGTTTCAAGCCATGTCGTGTGGTTCGAGTGGTGTTCCATATGCGTCAGGAAGACGACCGGCCGCTCGTGGTCCGGGATGTGGATTTGGTCACGGTATTGCTCGCAGACTCTTAAGCCCAACAGGCGTTGGAATTTATTGACGACAGCAGTCATGCCGAACCCGGCCGTGATGATCACATCATCCGGTCCCGCATGCACGTGCCGTTTAATGATCTGTTGTGCCGTGTGATAGGCCCGGGTCGTCATCGCACCGGTGATGGTGCTCTCGGTGTGCGGGTTGGCTACAAACGGTCCGAACTGTTCGACCATTTGCCGCTCGATGGGACCGTACAAGCGACCACTCGCGACCCAGTCGGCATAGATAATTGGCAACGTTCCATAGGGTGAAGCAAATGTCTGATCGATTCCGATGATTCGATCTCGAAACGGTTGAAAATGGCCTTCCATCGAGGCCGTGGTCGCCAGGTTACTTGTCATCGGTGCCAATTCCGGATTGAACGAGTGCCACGTGCGGGTGCGACGTGCGGGCGGTTGGACCGAGTTGCCTCGGAGCTGGGGCCAGATGCCGGCCCAGCGCATCTTGAATTCTACCAAGTAGCGGAGGCCCGGGTTAGTAACTTAGTGCGAGAAAGTTGTCGTCGCTGAGTCAAGCTTAAGATTCGCCAATCAATAACTGTCGCACGGTTCCGTGTACAGACCCCCATGGGCTTGTCCCATGGGTGAATCAGTTTCGCAGCTAAGGACTGTCGCACTGTTCCGCGTACAGACCCCCATGGGCTCGTCCCATGGGTGAATGAGTCTCGCAGCTAAGGGATGGTTCGAGGCCCTGCCTCGTTAGATTCCTGTTTTGGCATCAACCGACGCGTGTCTGGTCAGATATCAGGCAATCTAGATATCTTCCGACTTCGTTCTTTGGGTACTCACCTTGGGGGAGTTTGGCAGGCTTCACTCTGGGTAGGCCGCCAGCGCGGCCAACTGGGCTGTGACAGAAAACCCCTAGCGGTGTAAAAGAAGTGGGGCCGGAAAACGATGTTGGTGTGGCTGGCGAAACCCGGTCGGCGGGTCGGAACAGAAAAAGCCCAGCAAGTCCAGGACCTGCAAGGCTTTACGAAGTCGGGGCGCCCAGATTCGAACTGGGGGCCTCCTGCTCCCAAAGCAGGCGCGCTAACCAGGCTGCGCTACGCCCCGATAGGGGTTCATTGGGTTCAGATCGAAACGACCTGCGCCACAAGGCAAGTCATGCTAACCGTGAGGCATGGGATTGGCAATGGGCTCCACGTTGTTGGACAGGTCGGTCAACAGGTCCCGCAACCGCTCGAACTCGGCATGGCTGGCGAAGTGAATCACCATGCGCCCCCGGCCCTTACTGCCGGACCGGATATCGACGCGAGTTCCCAATGCCGTTCGCAGTTCCTGTTCTAATGAGGCGATTTGCTGGCTCTTGGTTCGCGCCGGTTTGGCCGGAGGCTCTGGATCCAAGCCGACCACGCGAAGCTGCTGGCCGTCTTCCGCTTCAATGCGCTGCTGTACTTGACGTTCCGTCTCACGGACACTCCATCCGTCCTGAATCGCCGTCTTCGCACATTGGATCTGAAGCGGTTCGTCGCCAAGCGGCAACAAGGCGCGTGCATGCCCGGCTGTTAATTTGCCAATCCGCACATGATCGACCACTTCATCCGGCAGTTCGAGCAACCGCATCAAATTGGCGATTGTGGATCGATCGATTTTCAGGCGTTGGGCCAACTCCTCCTGCGTGCATTGATGCTGATCCAAGTAATGCTTGAACGACGTGGCTTTTTCGATCGGGTTCAGGTCTTTCCGCTGCACGTTCTCGACGATTGCTAGTTCCGCGACCAGGCGGTCGTCCGCGTCGCGAACGCGTGCCGGTACCGTCGACCATCCGGCCTTGGTCGCAGCACGTAATCGACGTTCGCCTGAGATCAGCTGGTATCGGTCACCGACCTTCCGTACGAGAACCGGTGCTAGCATTTCGTGCCGCTGCAGGCTTCCCGCCAGCGAATCGATTTCCGACTCGTTGAAGTCTCGCCGCGGTTGAAATGGATTGTCATCGATTTCATACACGTTCAGCTGAACGATAACCTCGCCTCCCGATTCGGGCGGCTGGTCACTTGGCGACTGCCCAAGTGGATCGGCAGTGAATGCCGGATCTGTTTCGTGTAGAGGGCCGGGGATTGTATCGGCGTCGGTTTCCGCACCGGTTCCCAGCAAAGCGGCAAGGCCACGTCCCAAACGACGGTCTTTATTCACGGTCTAGCACCTCCATGCAAAACTCTATGTACGCTCGTGTCCCTCGAGCTTGTGGCGCGTAGCCGACTACCAAAGACATATGGCCCGCAGCCTCAAACGTGATGGGGTCACTCGGAATGATCCGGCCAAAGACTAGCCTGCCAAGAAAGTCGGGGACTTTGGTAGCAACTTCGTGCGTCAGTTCCATCTTATCGTCGTACATGGTCAGTAGAATCCGGCCGAATTTCAAATGACTCGGATGATGTTGCACTGCATCCTTAACGACACGAAGCATCGGAGTCAGCCTTGCCATCGCAAAGTACTCATTTTCAATCGTGCGTGGCAACTCAGGCGATGCACGCAACGCAGTACTGCTCCTGTGCCACGAAGATGGCGGACAATCGATCAGCACATAGTCTAGCTTTGATCGGTTGATTTGGGAAACGCCAGTTCCTGATGAACGTAGCTTCTAATGCGAACGCGCCGGAACCATTTCGAAGTGCAATCCAGAAGCCGCCTGCTTCAGCTGGGGGAGTCGTCACACAGTAAACCTACCTGCACCTGCCCCCCCCCGCTTTCGGAAAAGAAGCCGCCTGCTTTAGCTGGGGGAGTCGTCACACAGTAAACCTACCTGCACCTGCCCCCCCCGCTTTCGGAAAAGAAGCCGCCTGCTTTAGCTGGGGGAGTCGTCACACAGTAAACCTAACGCGAACGCGCCGGAACCATTCAGATGCGGCAGGTGCGGCGAGTGGATGGCATGCGGGTGGCATTGATCGTAAGGTGGTCCAGGTAGGTCCCGCTTGCCGAGCGGGACATGGCGTAATCCCGGACGCTACAATAGGTTTGGAACTGCAGCCGGGACCTGTTTGCCTGCTGCTGGACCGGATTGCGATCAAGGCCCATGCGAGTGATGAGTGTTCGTGGGTACGGTGGGTGAGTACGGTGTTTGTGTCTGAGGAAACAGGGAGGAGGTCTGTAGCAGGCTGAGCAGAATGCCAAAGTCATATCGGCTATCGTAAATGAAGGCTGGCGTCGCAAGGGATGCAGTTGACACAGCAGAGCCAAACGGGGCAATGGAATCTGGAGTGTTTGAGGGGTCCACGTAGCGACCGTGCGGGAAATCGGAGTGTTTCACGTGAAACACTCCATTCGCCCAGTCGGAAATGTTTCACGTGAAACAAAGGTCCGCAGTCGATCAAGCCCTGGGGCAGGCCAAGGCACATGCGGCAGGTAGGGCGAGTGGATGGCATGCGGGTGATGAGTGTTCGTGGGTGCGGTGGGTGATTGAGGTGTTTGTGTCTGAGGAAATAGGGAGGAGGCCTGTAATAGGATGAGCAGAATGCCAAAGTCATATTGGCTATCGTAAATGAAGGCTGGCGTCGCAAGGGGTGCAGTTGACACAACAGAGCCAAACAGGGCAATGGAATCTGGAGTGTTTGAGGGGAGAAGGTAGCGACCGAGCGGGGAATCGGCATGTTTCACGTGAAACACTCCATTCGCCCAGTCGGAAATGTTTCACGTGAAACAAAGGTCCGCAGTCGATCAGGCCTTGGGGCAGGCCGAGGCACATGCGGCGGGCGATTGGGACTCGGAGCGGCCGTTCGAAGTTGGTTGGCGGTCCTGCCAGTCCAGGGGTCAGGCTGTCAGCGGGTTGATAACCAGGCCGCTTAGCAGTTTCGGATAGAAATAGGTGCTCTTGGCCGGCATGCGTTCGGCGTGTTCGCTGATCGCTCGGACATGATCCAAGTTGGCGGGCATCACCAGACTGGCCAGCGGATAGGGTGCCTGCTGGGAGTCACTGGTCCGTAGTGCATCAACAACCTCGGACACCTGGTGTACGTATTCGGGTTTGGGAAGATCCGGCTTGTCCAACAAGGTTTCGATGATCAGTCGCTGCAAGATAGCAACTCCCAGCTGTCGCCATTGTGGGCTTTTGTCGGGCGCCAGTTCCGTCATGCGCTGGTGCCCTTTGTCCGTGATGCAAGCGAGAAGCCAAGTCTGGTCGGCGGTGGCGTACAGGCCGATTGCACCCTGGTCACCGGCCGCTTCGATGCGTTGCCAGACCTGGTTCGCTCCATCGGGGCCTCGGCCGATGATTTCCGTAGTGAAACAATCACCCAGCCGAGCGTTCCACTGCTCGGATGTCAGTTCAGGCAATCCACGAAACAGCCGATGCGTGGGCAGCACAATCATGCCCTGGTCATCCATGCTTACACACATCATCAGAACGAAGTTGGCGGGGTGTGTAGGATCCAGCGGAGTGCGTGCAGCAAGCTCATCGCGGTAGTTGCAGGCTGTCTCATAGCGGTGATGGCCGTCCGCGACGAACAGGGGCTTGGGGCCGAGGAACGCGGCCACATCGGCGACCGTCTTCACATCGGTCACTGGCCACAGGCGGTGGATCACGCCAAGATGGTCCGTAGCCTGAAAGGGCGCGACTCCCTGGATGGCGGCATCGAGGCGTTGTTGGGCTTGGTTCCGCGGGTCGGGATAAATACCAAATATCTGGCTCAGGTTGGCGCGGCAGGCACGAATCAGCTTAAGGCGATCAGCCTTTGCCGCCGCATGTGTTTGCTCATGGGCGTATATCGTCCCTTCCCCAAATCGCTCGAGACGAATCCGTCCCATGAATCCATGCCGCAGAAAACGCTGGCCTGCGAACTCGAATTCCTGGTGATAGACATAGAGTGCGGGGTCTGGCTCCAGACGCAGCACACCCTCGCGTCGCCAGTTCTTCAGGAAATTCGCCGCGCGAGTATAGCGATTCGTCTGATCGTTGTCTCCGGGTTCGATTCGATTGAGAATCAATCGAATGACGTTCGCCGGATGCTTCTGGTACAATTCATCCTGCAGTTCCCGATCGATCACATCGTAGGGGGGGGCCACCACGTCGCTTAACGAACCCACATGTCCCATGTCGTATCGCAAACCACGAAATGCGTGCACTTCTGCCATCATCGATCCTTATCGTGAGGTTTTGACCAAGTTGAGCGACCAACGGGAGCGGGCGATTGGGGCCCCGAGTGGTAGCTTGGATTTGGTTGCGGCCCTGCCGCTCGGTGAATAACTTGGGGCAGGTGGTTCCTGTTTTTCTGCACGCATCATAGCCCGATGCCTGCTCAAACGACAGCCACCGACAAATGATCGGTGGTTTTCCGCACACGGCGGCCACAATGGAGCAAACTTCTCTTAGTGCGCAGCTGTCCTGGGGTGGCGCCTTCGGCTCTACCCCAGGCTACGGTGAATATGGCCTTTGGCCAAAAGACTCGCTGTGGATTTCCCACCAGATGAGCAACACTTTTTTGACCTCCTGTCTGTCCCAGGATCTCCATGTTTCGGTCGTTGCATCAGCCCAGGGCCAGGCTTCTGCCGAGCCGGTGAAAAGTGTCGACGCTGGTTGACATTACGGCTCAGCGGGAGCTTCGCCCTCCCATCTGGTGGACCACGTTACGATCAAGGCCCAGTCATCCATTGTTATCGATGGTCGTAAACTGGCTCTTGGCCGCAGTGACAAAACGACGCATTAGCAATGGGTCCTTGCCCCCAGCACGTCGCTCGACCCCCCCCGCCACGTCAACAGCCGATGGTCGGACGGCCTGGATTGCCTGGCGGATGTTGTCCGGATGAAGGCCGCCCGCCAGTACGACAGGCACATTCGCCACGTTGTCTACCAAACGTCGCACATCTTCCCAGGGGGCAGTCTTGCCGGTACCGCCGTAAAGGTGCGGATCATAGGCGTCGATCAGCAAAGCGGCCGGCTCGCAGCCCAGTTGTCGGCACTTGGCCAGAAAGTCAAGCACGGGTTGTGTCGCCCCCTTTCGGCATCGAAAGGCGCGGATCACGGGATACGGGGCAAGGTCCAACAAGCGATCCGGCGGTTCGTCGCCGTGCAGTTGGATAAAGTCCAGTTTCAAAGTGCGGGCAGTGGCCAGGATGTGATCGACGGTGGCATTAACAAATACCCCCACTTTGGTGAATCCGTCGGGGATGACTTGGACAACAGCCTTCGCGTTGGCCGCTGCGATAAATCGCCGGCTTGCGGGATAGAAGTTCAACCCCACCGCATCCGCTCCGGCAGCAACAGCCTGCGTCGCGTCCTTGCTGTCGACGATCCCGCAGATCTTTATTCGAAACATTGGGGCTTTCTCCAGATACGAGTGGATCGATTGGGCCTTATCGGAGTGGGCAGTGATCGTTATCTGGGCCAACGGGAGGGCGAGGCTCCGGTTGTGTTGTTCTTGCCCCTGGATTCTAGCGGAACGCGTCAACGTGTGAGAGGCCGCAGTCGCAAATGACGTGCACCCCTCTCGGTGCGTGTGTGATCTTGCCTTGCGAAGGGGGGGCGGGCCGGATATTCAGGCATTTCGATTCAACCGGCACGACCGCTAGACTTTCCCTAAAGCCACGCCCGGAATCAGGCCGATCACCGGAGAGAGGGGACGGCGCGTACTGAATGCGCGTTGGTTCCAGGCATGATGCCGACGGCACCCAGCAACACAATGGATTGATATGACGTCTGAACTGAGTAAAGACTGGTCGCCTAGCAGCACACCAGGTCGAGGCCGTCCTCAAAGCCCACAGCGTTTGTACGTCTTTGTGGTTATGGCCTTGGTGATCTTCCTGGTCGGGCTGATTCTGTTTAAACCGCCAATTCGTGGGTACGTGGTAACGGCCGAGCTTGGTTGTGAGGCTGGCGAGATTCCCAGTCGGGCCGAAGTGGCACAATCGGGCGAGCGGTCCGAGAGAGTCTCCAAACGTGATTCGGTATCCGGGATCGGCACCACGGCCTCGTTGGACAGTATTCGCCGGGCTGTGCGACGTGTCAGCCAACGTACTGCACCGCCAACGGTGAATGTATCCAAGTTGCCCATCGAGCAACTGGCTCGACAGGTGCAACGCCGATTGATTGTTCGACTGGGCAAAGGTGCGAAAAACCAGACGACAGTCACTTTGCGTTATCAGGGACCGCATCCGGAATGGTCCATTGCGGTGCTGAATGAACTGGCGAGTGAGTTCCTTGCCCCACGTTTGGCAAAAGGGGGGGAGCTTCTCTCGACTCGGGAATTACGTGAAGCGCGATGGCATGTGGAGCTGACCAACCACTATCAATACAAGGCGTGGCTGGAGCTCCAGTCATTATTGATGGCGGATACGGCGTTGCTGTTGCCGGGATCCACATCCGGTGGGGCATCGCCCGAGCTGGCTGCCGATTCAGGGCGTGATGTAGACGGTTCGGCAACTCCGAATCGCAAAGTGAATCCGCAATGGGAAAAGCTGCAGACCAGGCTGGCAGATTTGACATCCCAGCTCGACATATTGTTGAAGCAGGACACACCGAACTACCCGATTGTGCGCAGGACCAGCCAACAGATCCAGGATGTTCATCAACAGTTGCGGCGAGTTCCTGTATACCTGGAGTCCGAGCCGGGCGAAAACGCCCATTCCGACTCGAACCAGCAGCTAGCGGACTCGAAGGAACAGTCCCCCCGTCAACGGGCGGCCACATCGACGCCCGAGGTGAATCGGCGGCAAGCGGAACTCATCAGTGCACTGGCAGAATGTCGGAGGACGAGGACGGCTCGCATGCAGGCTGAGGCGAACATGTGGAGTCTGATTGACCAGCAGATGGCAGGCGGAAGGCTGAAACAGCTATCTTCCCGCTGGCTTATTGAGCCGGCTCGAATCACCGGCCGATTTGGTGGTGCCCCTTCTGCCGTAATGATTCTGTCGCTCGGCATGGCCGGGTTATTGGGCGGGCTGGTGATGGCATGGCTTACCGGTACGCTACGTGATCTGCGCAACCTCAGCACGGTTGAGGATGTGAAACAGTGGGTGCCGGTCCCGATCGTCTGCCAACTTTCGTTGAATTCGACAGGCAGTCATATCCAGCGTTTGATCATGCGCGGCCGATTGATTCGATGGACAACGATGGCTGGCGAGTTGGCGCTGGGACTGATGTTGCTGACATTCGTATTCGGATCACTGGCGGGCACATCCATTTCGGGACATTTCAGCCAGGATCCATTGGGGACATTTGCGGAGACGATTGTGCAGGTGTGGCAGTAGACAGGTGTGGCAGTAGACA
>JAJSAJ010000848.1 GCA_024274855.1 Planctomycetota bacterium
CCGCCGGGGCGAAGGCCCGCGAATTGATGCCGGCGTGAAAAAAAACCGCAACGTGTTTTCAAGCAAAGTCCGGGCTGACGAACCCGGAAGCGTATTGCTTGGCGAAAAGGAGAACAACGCCATGACGGAACCGGGCGATGTTACGAAAACGGTCAAACCGGCGAGCCGGGCATGGAGCATCACGCGGCGGGACGTCCTGCAGCTGGGTGCGGGGTGGTGCGCAGCGTTTGTTGCCTGGTAACGCGCAATTTGCTAGATTGGCCTGGCATGGAGCCGAAGTCACCAGACTTTGGACCGCGTCGGGAAAATCAGACTCTGGCGAGTTCGGCTACGGGGCAGACTTGTTCGCGGGTGGACAGGTTCTGATCGACAACACCGTGAAGATCATTTGCAGAGAGGACAGACCGCATGTTTGCGACTTCCCGCCGCGCCACACCGTTCATCTTTGCCGGACTGGCGTTGGTCGGCGCCATTGCCGCCACGCGGCCGGCTCGCGGCGACAAGGACCAGCGGCCCATCGTCTCGACGACCATCGATTTTCTCGATTACTGTTTCTCCCGGACCGATCCCTCGAACGGTTACTTCACCGAAGAGCAATACGACAAAGTGATTCGCACCGTCGCCGAAGCGGGAATCACCAAGATCTACTTGCGGGTCGATGTATGCGGGCTCACGCTCTATCCGACCAGGGTGGGCAAGCAATACGCGGGCGACGGGCGAGACCCTGGTTCGACCTACCTGGTCAATACGCTCGAACATTACGATCCGGCTGCCAAGACCGTCGAATTGGGCCATCGCCACGGCCTTGAAGTCTGGGCGTGGGACACCCTGTTCGACGACGAGGCGACCATGGTGCATTATGATGCGGACGCAAAACCAGACCTGCGGCAGCGTTTTGGCCAGTACCCACTCAAGGATCCGTTCCTGATCGAGAATCCCGAATGTCAATGGCGACTTGACCCGCGGATCGACGCCCGGCAGCGAGAAAAGGCTGCGGCCAACGCCCCCGATGCACCGATTACCGCGATCCGCATCCGCAGCGACACCCGCTCGGCCACGAACCGGGTCACCCGCGAGATGTTTGACATCCTCGTCAGCAACGACAACCGCCGCTATCGCGTCTACGAGGGGAATGGGAAATTCCGAGTCGAATCGGAGAAACCGCCGGTCCTGCTCATCGAGGGGCTGAAGATCCGTGAACCGTACATCAAGTTGGCGTTTCACACGCCGTGGCCAACGGACTCGCGTTTCACGCTGACCGGCGAGCCCGACGACTTTGCGCAGCTCTTCTATGCAGGTGCTTGGCACAACTCGCTTTGTGACAACCGCGATCAAGTCGAACCGGCTGAACGAGGCGGGTTCGATTTCGTCACTTCACGCTTTGCGTGGGATTATAGCCGCCGCGCGCTGGGCATCGCCCGATTCGTGCCCCATCTGCCGCGTTGGTACGGAATGATCGAGCTGGGCTACCCGCAGGCTCGGGCACACAAACTGGCCAAGCTACGCGAGCTGGCGACCTACGAATTCGACGGCTTTGCGTACTCGATCCGCACGCACACTCAGGGGCGGCTCCCACAGCATTACGGCTACAACGACGTGACGCGCGATGCATTCCGCAGGCGTTACGGCAAGGACATCTGGACAGAGAATTTCGACCGCGAGGCCTGGCTCGGCTTGCGAGCCGAGGCGGTGAACGCTTATCTTGCCGAAGCCGGCAGAATGCTCGGATCGCGACCGTTGTATATGGACTCTCCACGCCAGGACCCCGGTGCGTCTTACATTCGGCCGTATGGCGGGCTGCCGTTTCAGCCGGAAGCCTGGGTCCGAGACGGTGCCGTGGCAGGCATCCGCATGCTCGGAATCTCCGCCAACCGGAAAATCGAACCAAAGTTTGCCGGCGCCGATCGCGTGCGCATCGTCCGCTTCGTCGACAACGGTCCCATGCCGCCGCCGGACAAGTTCCGGGAGAATCTGCAGCGATGGATCGATAATCCGGTTCTCGACGAAATCGAATTCTACGAAACGCTCCTCTATACCGATCGTCCGGAATACCTGCAGATCATTCGCGAGATACTGTCGCCCTGAAGGTTCTGGCGGGTCAAAGAAAATCGAACTGACACTCAACGGGTTGATGCTGCCGGATGGCGATTGTGATCTCGGCGTCTCGGACGGGTCCGTGGTGCTCTGTACGAACATCATCGCCCGCGCACCGTTCAATCTCTACGCTCACAACTCGACCGTGCGGATCAACAATTCCGAGTTCGGTGTCGGCCGCTACTCCGGCCATGGAAATCGGATCGTTCATCCGGGAAATGTGACGTTTCAGAACTGCTGTTTTCGGATCGATGGTGAATCGGACACGGATGAAGAACGTAAATGGGCGGCGATCCTCTTTAGCTGCGAGCCTGATTCACCCATGGGACGAGCCCATGGGGGTCTGTACGCGGAAGAGTGCGACAGTTATTGATTGGAGAATCCTTAGCAGTATTGCACGACGTCCTTCGTCGAAAACGACTGCCAATGCGATCGTTTTCCGATAGAATGGCAGTGACTTGATCGAGGCATGCACGCAAGAGGCACGAACCGATGAAATTATACCGCATATTATTCGCTGCTGCACTGGTGCTCGGCGCAGTCACCAGGACGCGGGGCGATGAAACACCGAACATCGTCGCCCCCAACCGCGCTGAAAAACCCGATGCGACCAAGCTGAAACGAGACGGACCGAATCCGCCCCAGCGGCGCGCATCGAACCTACCGGCCGTTGGCTTCTGGGACGAAGGATTCCGCATCGGCACCGTGCGCACGGATTTCGATGCCGTCGACGAGGGCACACGCGCCAATCCATTGACCGTGCTGCCCTGTCTCTATCCGCCAGGCAGTGATCCGCTGCTCATACCTGCCGGGCCAACCTGGAACAAAAGCGAGGGCCCATGGTCACGCGGCCCAACCGTGTTCGATGAACGTTCGAACAACCGATATACCAATGCCAAGAATTGGCCGATGACCCGTTATTGGGTGCTGTCGGTCAATAATGAACCGGCGTTCGACGCGCGGCGCAATAGCGGTCCACCCAATCAATCCATGCCGGTCGTCAAGCCGGGCGAGGGAATCATGGGGCTGGCCGCCGAGCGAGCAACCAGCAGCGACCCGGCCGGGTGTCGCGTTCGGATCTTGGTCGATCCGCGTCACGCGAACCCGCATCAGGCTGGGATTCCGTTCCTCGGCATCGGTGCGGCAACCGACCGCGGCAACGGAGTTCCGATCTCCTACTTGAATCCGTCGAGCGCGGAGCACGGGCGTCGCATCGCGTTTTCATTGAAGCTGGACACGGTTCACGTCGGAGCGGTTCCGGGCAATGCGGTTTCCATCTGGTTCTACGCGTTTGCCCTTTGGGATGGCAAGCCTCGCATGGCGATGGTCAGCCTGTACGGCAGTGGGCGGTACGGGGACGGTCGCCCGTTTCGGCACCGAACCGGCGACAAGCGGTTTGCGCACGGGCACTGGAACTGGAATGTTCGCGAGTCCTTTTTCTATCCGGGCGCCGATATCGTCTACGTGGACGCCGCCGACCTGATCGCCGAAGGCTTGCCCCTGCCCAAGTTGGACCGTGCCGGGCAGGAAGCAGACTATGTCATCGACTTGCAGCAACTCTTCACCATTGCCAGCCGAAGCGAGCACGGGGTCCATTTTGATTCGCCTCTGCCCAGCGATGCCGATCTGCCGGTTTTTGGCGTCCATTGGGCTGTGGAGGTCAGCGGATCCCAGAGCTATCTCGGATGTTCGTTGCGCCACATGCGCACCGTGCCGTAACGATGTAGGATGCGATGTCCCGGCAGATGAAAAAAGGATTGCGGCGCAGCGGGGCTTCGGCATACCGATCGTGGATGGCATGGTATAAGCTGAGCCCCTCGGTGGCTAGACCGCGGCTGATCATGTAAGACGCGAGGCCGTACGTGATCCCGGTCCAGCACTCCGAAAAGTAGCCGGCCACCGTGCGTTATGACGAGCTGCAACGCGGTGTGATTGAACACGCCATGCGCGTCACGGTTCGGAAGACGCGGCGCGCGTACGTTGCGCCGGCGACCCAGCGCGAAATAGGTGCGAAATAGGCGAAATAGGTGCCATGCCACTTCTTGACGTGGACTATGCAAGCTGGGAGGGTTTTGGCGATTTTTGTCCTTGATGACGGAGGTAGCTGCGCGTTATTCAAAAAACTCGCGTGAGATGTCGATGCCGCGAATCCAGCGCCGG
>JAJSAJ010000849.1 GCA_024274855.1 Planctomycetota bacterium
CGCCTCGCCCTGAATTGGATAAATCCGCGTCACGATACCGGTCATCGGCGCCGACACTTGGAGCTCTGTTCGTCCCGGGCGGTGCGTGACCATCGCCGGGATGTTGATCGTGCGGTCGAAATCCTGCAACTCGATCGTCACGAGCTTGAGGCCGACATTCTTTTTCCCCTGTTCGCTCAGTTCCAGCGACGTGACCTCGTCGGAGTCGCCGTGATCGTGGCCCGCGTGGGAGTCTCCCGCTTTGGGGTCGTTATGGTCGGCATCGTTGTCTCCCTCACTGGCATGCACGCGATTCTGAACGGTTGCCAGAATCTGTTTCGCGCCGGGGAGCCATGCTCCACGAGAAAGATAGCCAACGACAATTCCGGCAATGAGCACCACAGCGGTCACTAAAACAGAAAGACGCCGTTTCGTAAGTCCCAATAGGGGTGTTGTTTTCTTCTTCATGATTTTCGTTGATTCTGAAACATTCGTTGATTCAACGCGGTCGATTCTCCGTCCCTTGGCGACGGAAGGCGCGCGTGACATAACTGGAGACATAGACAACATCCTCTCAATGAAAAGTGCCCTCGAACAGTGGGTGGCGAACGCGAAACGCTGGCCAACAGCGCGCTGCACCAACCCCATGAGCATCGCTGAGAAGAAAAAATCAGAGCAAGAACGCTTGATTTACCAGATGGAGTGGAGGCGACGCGGCAAGACAACTCGGGCCAAAATCGGCCGTCTCAAATCCGCTTGGCACGGACGAGCCTGGCACGGACGAGCCTGGCAAGCAGGCGACTGGTGGGAGGCACGTGAGGATTCCCAACACGTCACTGCTGCCGGAAGAGTCCGAGCGGGTAAACACGCACGAGCCATGGTCGCAACGATGCTGCTCGCTGCCACTGTCACCGCTAGATTGGCTCTCGTGTGGATCGTGATGCTGATCACACTCGCACCCGGAGTCACTCGAAATTTGGCTGTCAACCTGGAAATCGGAAGCATGCGCATGGTGCAAACAGCACCCACACAACATGTGCAGGGCCACCGCAAACACGATCCCAGTATGACAAATGCGATTCATCATCGCTCCCAGTTGAAAGATTCCTGTAGGGGGAATCATAGCCACACAGCTCGACTTAGACTACCCCTCCATTAGTTGGGGTTCGAGTGCCGCCCGATTCATCGGAGAGAAAGTATAATCTGTATCGACTGGCTAGTGTGGGGTGGTTGACTAATTGTTGCGGATTTCCTCAGGGTGAGGAAGATCCGTTCAAACTTCCGTTGAGCAGCAGGCCCTCGATCTGCACCTGGGCGGATTTTAGCTGCAAAAGCGATTCCAGATATGCCAGATTGCTCTGGAAATACGTGCGTTGGACCGTCAGCAGGTTCAGATAGCTGAATTCACCTTGTTCATAACCGGCTGCAACCAGATCAAGTGTTTCCTTGGCATCGGGCAGGATCGTCTCGCGGTATTTATTTGCTTGTTGGACAGCGTTGGCATAACGCCGAAACACCTCGGCTAGTCGGTTTTGCAAGTCCAGGCGAATTCGCTGTACGTTCCGCGCGGCGCCGATGAGCCGCGAGTCAGCGGCGACAATATTTCCTTGGTTTCGATTGAACAATGGCAGCGGCAATGCAACCTGTACTCCGGTAATATCGTCCCCGGACGCGTTGTCGTGTTGAAGAGTTGTTTGCACGCCGATGTTCGGGATCCATTGGACGCGCGCTCGCTCCGTAGCCCATCGAGCCGCCTCGACTTCCGCCGCTGCCGCAGCCAATTCGGGGCTTTCCGACAGCACACGTGCGAGGGAGTCTTCCCAATGCAGCGGCGTTCCGAGCGCCTCAACGTTTCCAGAAAGTTCGGCGGGAGCCATATCGGGCATTCCAGTCGCTGCAGCCAGCCTTCGCCATGCGCGCTGATGCCGATTCTGAGCATTTTCAAACAGGATTCCCGCACTGTTACGTTCCACTCTCGCTTGCAGCAAGTCCACTCGACTCGCTTCCTTGGCTTTCAACAGTGCCTCTGCCGCTTGAACGCCCTGTTCGGAAATCTTCACGAGCTTGTCGGTTACCTGGATTGTCCGTTGTGCAACCAATACGTCATAGAAACTGGTTCGTACATCGGTTAGTACTCGGAACTGTTGTGAAGCCAGTTCCTGCTGGAG
>JAJSAJ010000065.1 GCA_024274855.1 Planctomycetota bacterium
TTCCGAGGCGAAGCCAGCAGCACGGGCGTGTCGGACACGATGTCCTGAATCAGCAGTTCACTGACAGCCAGCTCGTTCGGGTCGTGGGTTTGCAGGCCGTGCAAGAGGTACCAGGCGAGAACGAGCGGCAATGCGGTGACCAGCAGCAGCCCGGTGCTCGACAACACGGGCGCCAGCAACGAATCACGCTGGCGAGCGTCGGCCAACGCATGACGTTCTTCGTCGATCGAACTGCGTTGGACTTCCAGGTCACGCTGTAGTGAAACCAGGTCGTGCCGTGATTCTTGGACGGCCTCGACCATCTTGGCATGGTTTTCCACCACTTCACGGTTCAATGCGGCGGACGCTTGATTCTGAGCGGCTTGCTGGGCAGCAGTCTGTTGAGCGAAGTCTGCGAGACGCTCATCCGGCCCGTCACAACCGCCGATCACTGCCAGGATCAGCGGGACCGCCAGGACGATTGCGTGGATGTGCTTCATCAGCATGGGACCTCCATAGAGTGAGAAGACGTTGGATAACGTGTTGCAGGGCGCGGCGAAGTCGGATCTCACGCGACAGGGCAGCGACGGCCAGCAACAACGCAAACGACAACGCGCACAACAAAGCTAGATTCACGGGTAGGACCTCCTTCTTGGGATAGGTAATGAGACGCAAAAGAAAACGCCCTGACTTCGGGCCCCGGAAAGGACCTGATTTCAGAGCGAAATGGGGCGAAACGCGGGATCAGAAAACGTAAGCCGCCCGCGTTCATGTATTCTGACGCAAAATGGTCAATTATTTAGCAAATGCGAGGGCAGGTGGACCCTCGGGGAGAAACACATCAGAAGAGGGCCACACAAGGGCGTTGGATTCTGTCTGGTGGGATCGGGATGGGTAGAATGATGGGCAGGGTTTGGGCTAAACACACTGAACCGGCGCAAACGTGGACCGGTTGCCGAGCACGGTTGTGGTGCAAGACAAACCCGTTGGTGGTCACACGCAGACGGAAGTCTGGCTGCAATATCGTCAGCGCGTTAGAATGGCCGCTTGAGCACACATGTGTTTTCTGGAACGACGCACAACGATCCAACAGCTGTCCTACTGAGACCAGCACGAGAGTCGCTGGCGTTATCGGCGCATTTCGGGCCGGCGCTTGGGACGATTGCGTCTTCGGAAGTGAAGGCTTCCAAGCCAGACGTTGTAGCGAGCGTCAATCAATCATGCACGTTATTCAGGGAGGAACGAGACGATGAGACAGGCCATTCAAATCGCGGTATCCGGGGTGATTCTTCTTGTCGGAGGTCTCGTGTTAGGATTCGGTGGAACACTTAACAGAATGATTGCCGCCTTCAACAACGGCGCTGAATCCGCCCCAGCTTCGCCAGACCAAGTAGCTCATGGGATATTTAGTCCCCTGCTCAGCATGGTAGTCGGCATCCCTATCTCGCTGTTCGGGCTCTGTCTGGTAGTCAGTGGGGCAATTGCTTACGTTGTTGCCCGGGAACTGCATCAGTACGAAACGGCTCGGGAACGTGTTTAGCGACTTCAGTGATGGGGCGCGGGCACCTTGTCGATTGTTTCCGATACGCCGAATTGAAGTAGCCGAGTGGAGGTGGCAAAAGTTGATCGTAATTCGTCCCGAAATCAAACAGGATCGGCAAGCTATCTGGAATATAAACCGGACGGCATTCGAGACCGATGCCGAGGCCAATCTGGTCGATACCCTTCGAGATGGGGACTACGTTGAAGTATCACGAGTTGCCGAGATCGATGACCAAATCGTCGGTCATATCCTGTTCAGTCGACTGCCCATCGTTACAGAAGGTGAACGGTGAGTGCCTTGTCGCTTGCACCAATGGCCGTGTTGCCCAGTCACCAGCGTCAAGGCATCGGGAGCAAGCTGGTTGAAGCGGGGCTTGATGCGTGTCGGGAGCAAGGGCACAAAATCGCGTTCGTCCTCGGCTACGCAGACTTTTACCCGCGATTCGGGTTCTCTGCGGCGCTCGCTCGTCCGGTGGAAAACCCGTTTGGTGGTGGCGCGGCGTGGATGGCGATATAGCTTATCCCCGGTAGGCTGGCGGGTATTGAAGGAAGCGTGGAATATCCGGCACCGTTCGGGATGCTCTCGTGAACAATGTTCGATGACATTGGAGCGGATCAAGGATGAAGACAAATGACGGGGCAACACCACAATCATCGGCGGATGCGTGGTTCGTTTACATCCTGCAATGCGGTGACGGCTCGCTGTACACCGGCATCACCAAAGACGTGAGCCGAAGATGCGAGCGCCACAATGCCGGGACTGCATCACGCTACACCCGCAGTCGTCTTCCGGTCAGTGTTGTGTATCAGGAAGTTCAAGCTACTCAAAGTCTGGCATTGAAACGTGAAGTGGCGATCAAGGCAATGTCGCGGCAGGCGAAGGAAGCACTGATTCTAGCAACCAAAGATGGCCGATGAAAATCGTCACGTACAACATGCAAAACAACTCGAAGAGCAAAGACAACTGGGCGTCGATCCTGGAACAAGAAGCTCCCGATATCGTGCTGGCTCAAGAGTCGCTGCCTCCTGACAAATACCAGCGTCCCTTGTTGGAAAAGAGTTGGAGCGAGAACGTGTTGTGGGTTCCTGTCTGGCCACAATGGGGCAGTGCCGTTTACGTTAAGTCCGGGCATCCCCGGAGGTTGGAATTGCCCGAGTATCACGGTTGGGTGGTCGGCGTTGAACTGGATGATCCCGCCATCGCGCTGACCGACAATCCGGTTCGGTTCTTTTCCCTGCACGCGCCCAGTGGGCTAGGGAGTTATCACAAGGTGGTTAGGAACATCTTGGGCATGCTTCAAGATTATCGGGATGGGTGCGATGTCGTGGTCGGCGGTGATTTCAATTTGACCGTAAGGAAGCGGCACACATCGGAAGATCAAAAGGACGAGAAGGTCAATCTGAAAATCCAGGCTCGTTTACGAGACGAGTTCGGCTTGATCAACTGTTGGCAAACCATGCACTCGGACGCTCCACTTGCTCAAACAATGCGGTGGGATCGGGATCCGAATCCCGCGTTTCACGGTGATGGGATTTTTGTTCCTGAGTCATGGGCTTCGCAGCTTATACGTTGCGAGGTCTTGTCGGGGGACAAGTGGGTAGGGCTAAGCGATCACAACCCTGTCGTGGCAAAGTTTATCAAACGCAGACGTTGTGTTTTCGTTGTCCTGGACATCATGGTAATACTCGAACAGGGACCGAGTTGCCTGGATTACTCCAAGGGGGTAGACTGGCACTTCCTGCCCCGTGTCTTTTGACCCAATGAGGCGGCAAATCGGCCATTATCGGACAAAGCATCAGAGTGTCACATCGTGGTTGTGGCCGTCAGACCGCGTTGAAAACACGGCCCAAGTCACATCGCGTAAAGGATGACGATGCATCGCGAAAAAATCACGCTTGCCCAACTCGAATCGTTCCTGTTCAAGGCGGCCGACATCCTGCGCGGCAAGATGGACGCATCGGAGTTCAAGGAGTTCATCTTCGGGATGCTGTTTCTCAAGCGGCTGTCCGATGAATTCGACCTGAAACGCGCGCAACTGCGAAAGGAATACGCCCACCTGCGCGACCAGCCCGAGCTGCTGGACGAGATCCTGTTCATCAACGCCGACCGAGAGTATGCCGAGGGCAAAAACCAGAACCGGCTGCGCCCAGAGGATGTCGAGAAGATCGACTTCGTCTTCACGCACAAGCGAGAAATCCCAAAATACTCGCGGCTGGTCGACAAGTCGGAAATCGCCGAACAACACGACTATAACCTGAACCTTCGCCCGTATGTGGACAACACGCCCGATCCGGAACCGGAAGACGTGACGGCGCACCTGATCGGCGGCATTCCCAAATCGGAAGTCAACGCGTTGGCAGACGACTTTGCACGCTTTGGCATGGAACGCGAACGACTGTTCTGGGCCGATCGGCCGGGTTACCTGGTGTTTTGTGAATCGATCGACGCGAAACCGGCGATCAAGACGGCGCTGGAATCGGACGATACACTCCAGCAAACCATCGCACGGCACGCCGAGGCGCTGCAGCAGTGGTGGTCCGTGGCGCGCGATGACTTTGCCCGGCTGCGCCATGCGAACCATGGAGGCACGAAAATGCCCGAGGTGCGCCACGGGCTGTTGACAACGCTCAGGGACAAACTGGTTCCGCTGCGAGTGCTCGACGAGTTCACCAGCGCCGGAGTGTTTGTGAACTGGTGGCAGCAGATCCGCTATGACCTGAAGACAATCATCTCGACCGGCTGGCATCACAGCCTGATCCCGGACGAGTATCTGGTGGTCGAGTTCTTCCAGGCCGAGACCGACGCATGAGTTCCACGCTGCCGATCAACCTGGAAGACCTGCTGCGCCAACGCAAGGTCGAAGGCGAGCGGATTGAATACAAGGCGGGATGGAATCCGGACCCGATTCTTCGCACGCTCTGTGCGTTTGCCAACGATTTCGCGAATCTCGGTGGAGGCTACGTTGTCATTGGACAAGACTGCGACCCGTCGGGGACGCCCCTTTTTCCTCCGGTGGGCCTGCCGGACGGGCAACTGGACAAGATCCAGCGTGAGCTGTTGGGATTCTGCAACCAGATTCAGCCTCCCTATTTCCCCATGTTGAGTGTCGAGCGTTTCGAGGGGCGCAACCTGATCGTGCTTTGGGCGCCGGGCGGCCAGAACCGCCCCTATAAGGTTCCGAGGTCCGTGACGGCAAGAAAAAAGGATTATCGCTATTACATCCGTCGCTATTCCAGCACGCTCGAGGCCAGGGGCGAAGACGAACGGGAACTGATCAATCTTACGGCCCGAGTCCCATTTGACGATCGTTACAACCAGACGGCCAGGATCGAGGATCTTTCACGACGTTTGTTGGAAGACTTTCTGCGCGAGGTGGGCAGCGAATTGGCGGACGACGCACGAGGACTTTCCACGGAAGCGTTGGCGCGCCAGATGAATGTGGCTGGAGGACCGGACGAAGCCGCATTGCCCAAGAACGTGGGGCTGTTGTTCTTCAACGAGCATCCGAGACGCTTTTTCCCGGCAACACAAATCGATGTGGTCTGGTTCCCGGAAGGTGCGGGAGGCGATCGGTTTGACGAAAAGATTTTCGAGGGACCGCTTGCGACCATCGCACGGGATGCGCTCCACTATATCCAGACCCAGTATCTCAAACAAACGGTCGTCAAGCATCTCGACCGGGCCGAGGCCGAGCGGTTTTGGAATTTCCCCTATGCGGCGATCGAAGAGGCGGTGGTCAATGCCGTATACCACCGTTGCTACGAGACGCGCGAGCCGATTGAAGTGCGGATTTCCCCCAACGATCTGGTCGTTCTGAGTTTTCCCGGCCCGGATCGTTCGATTCGGATGGAGGATCTGCGCGCGGGCAACGCGGTCAGCCGCCGTTATCGCAACCGGCGGATCGGCGAACTGCTCAAGGAACTGGACCTGACCGAGGGCCGTTCGACCGGGATATCGAAGATCCTGAAGGTGATGCGGGAAAATGGCTCTCCGCCACCCGAGTTCGATACGGACGACGACCGCAGCTATTTTCTGATCCGCCTGCTGGTGCATCCGCGTGCGGAACATAGGGGCAGTTCGGAGAAAACTACCCAAGAAACTACCCAAGAAACTACCCAAGAAA
>JAJSAJ010000066.1 GCA_024274855.1 Planctomycetota bacterium
CATGGGACAAGCCCATGGGGGTCCTTCGACCAACGCGAGTTCTCCATTTGGCTAAAGTGTAACGATAAATCGGGCGTGTGGAAAATCGGGGAAAACTCCGGTGCTAACGCGTTGGCAGACGAAAATCCCGTGAACGACTACCAGACTTCCTTAACATCAACCGAGTAGAACATGCCATGGCTGAAACACCTGCCGGCGCGGACCACATCGATGTCGTGATTGCCGAGGACAGTCGCATTCAGGCGAAAATCCTGAAGAAACATCTTGAAAATGCCGGATACAACGTACGTGTCGGCCCAGACGGCGCAGCCGCATTGACTCTGATCCAACAGCAACCACCGACGATCATCATTTCCGATATCGAGATGCCGGAGATGAACGGATACGAGTTGTGCCGGGCCGTCAAGAGCGACCCGGAATTACGACGAATCCCGTTGATCTTGCTGTCGACGCTCTCAGCTCCCGAAGATATCATACTCGGCCTGCAGGCTGGAGCTGACAATTATGTCACCAAACCGTACGATGCCACCTATCTCCTCTCGCGCATCCAGTCGCTTCTACATACACCATTGGGCGATGACACGGCCGAAGGTCCAGCACTGGAAGTCACGCTAGCGGGCAAACGGCACGCCGTTCGCTCCGGCCGTCAACAGGTGCTAAATCTGTTGATTTCGACGTTTGAAAACGCTGTTGAAAAGAACAGTGAACTGATCCGCGTAAACCAGCAGCTGACCGTTGCCAGAGATCAAATGGCGCTCCAGAATCAGCAACTTAGCCAGCTTAATGAACAGCTGGAATCAGCCAATACTCGCATGTCGCGAGCCTTGGAGGCCGCCGCGAAAGTCCAGCATGCTCTTCTGCCAAGTGCCACACCATCGGCCCAAGGTGTCAACTTGTCGTGGCGATACATGCCGTGCGATGAACTGGCAGGAGATTTTTTGAATCTATTCCCGCTCGACGACACGCACCTTGCTTTGTTTGTCGTTGACGTGAGCGGTCATGGCGTCGCTTCCTCACTGCTGGCAGTCACAATCGGCCGAGTGCTTACTCCTCACGTCTCCGCTTCGTCTCTGCTCATCCGCCAAACCGATCCAGACCAACCACCAACGATCACCCACCCCAATGAAGTCATTGCCGAACTAAACAAGCGATTCCCCATGGAAGAACAAGGAGGACTGTATTTCACGATCGCCTATGGAGTCCTTGATCTGCAATCACACGTATTTCGATTCGCTTCGGGCGGCCACACACCATTGGTCTTATTGTCGGCAAACGGTGACGTGAGCCGCATTGACGCGGATGGTATGGCTATTGGCTGGATGGATGATATTGAGTTCGAAGAAGTGCCCATTCAACTCAGCCCAGGCGACCGCTTGTTCTTGTATTCTGATGGCGTTCCCGAAGCAATGGACCCCGACCTGAATGAGTACACCGACCAGCGCATGCTGGACCACATCGTTGAGACCCACAAGAACTCTCTGGATGAATCCGTCGGCGGACTACTTGAATCAGTCCAGCAGTGGTGTAACCCGTCGGGCCCCAAAGACGACGTTTCGATCCTGGCTTTCGAAATCCGCAAAGAGACCACATGACCTGTCCAATCGCCGTTACTCGCTACTTAGGATTCGCCAATCAATAACTGACGCACTTTTCCGCGTACAGACCCCCATGGGCTCGTCCCATGGGTGAATCAGTCTCGCAGCTAAGGAGGATCGCCGCACGAACGTCCTCCGTAGTCGTTCACGGGGTTTTCGTCTGCCAGCGCGTTAGCACCGGAGCGTTCCCCGATTTATCATTAGTCATTTGATATTACTCATTTATCATCGAGAGAGGCAGCGCAGCGGGGTCATACTCTTTCCACTGAAAAATGATAAGTGACAAATGAAAAATGACAAATGACAAATGCCCCTCCACGCACTCTCGCCGTGAACGGTTACCGCCCTCCCATGCTGACAACCGCCCTTCGACGTCAGCAACCGCCAGCCATTTTCGGGGCATGCGCTTTCAATGGATCTGATAGTAGCTGTAGTCCTTGTAGCGCACGTGAGTGAACGAACTATCCAAGTGAATTGTCGTTTCGGCACCGCCCAGGAACAGATAACCGTCCGATTTCAACTGCTGTCGCACGTTTTGCATGATCTGCTTCTTTGCTTCTGGTTTGAAATAGACCATGACATTGCGCAATAGAATAATATCCATTTTCGGCAGCGGAGGCCAACCGGCGACAAGATTGAGCGTCCGAAACTCAACCATCTCTCGAATCTCATTTACTATCTGCCATTTTGTTCCACGCGGACGAAAGTACTTCCGCTTGTACTCGCTCGACAAGCCGCGATCGATTTCCAGCGAGTTGTATCGCCCTTCGCGTGCCTGTTGCAATGCCAGATGCGACAGATCACTGCCCAGAATGCGGATGTTCCAGCTTCCGTATTCCGCGAAACACTGGCGAACCAACATGGCAATGCTGTACGGCTCCTGGCCCGTGGAACAAGCGGCACTCCAAATCGACAGCTGGCGAATCGATGCGCGCCGTCGAAACAGATCGGGTAACACAACTTCTCGCAGTGCTTCGAACGGCACGGCATCACGAAAGAAAAAGGTTTCGTTGGTTGTCATGGCATCGACCACGTCACGAACCAGACGACCATTCGGAAGTTGTTGCATTTGGACAACCAGCTGATCGATCGACGCAAGTCCGTGGCTTCGGGCAATCGGTGTCAGCCGTGCCTCGACAAGATATTGTTTGCCGGCATCCAGCGAAATTGCCGTTTGGTCAAGCAGCAGTTTCCGAATAAATTCAAAGCTATTTCGATTCATGGAGCTCGTCGCCGTTTTCTCCATGTGCAAAGTTTGATTGCTTTGCCCAGTTGCTGCAAAGGCAACACTTTGTCGGCCAGACCTGCGTTCGCCACGTGCCCCGGCATTCCCCACACGACGCTGGTCGCTTCATCTTGGACGAACACCTGGCCGCCCGCCTGCGCAATCCGCTGACAGCCATTCAGCCCATCCTTGCCCATGCCGGTCAACACAACAGCCAATACCCCGGCTTGGCACACAGACGCCGCGGATCGGAATAGCACATCGACTGACGGTCGGCAAGAATTCTCAGGTGGATCCTGATTCAATACAAGAGACAGTTCGTTACCGCGCCGAGTCACCACCGCGTGATGGTCTCCGGGGGCGATGATAATCTCACCCGGAGTGAGCGGTTGGCCCGAGGTCCCCTCATGGACGTTCAGTTTCCCATTGCCGGCAAGACGCTCGGCCAAACGCCGTGTAAAAACCGGTGGCATGTGCTGGACAATGACAACCGGGACGGGACAATCGGCGGCAAAAGAAGGCAGCAATCGAGCCAATGCCGCGGGGCCCCCAGTCGACACGCCAATCAAGACAATTTCGATCGGCAGCGATTCATTTTTCTTCGGACGTTCCGGTTTCGGTCTCGAGGAGACACCTGTCGCACGGCCCGCAGGCTTTTCTCTGGGCACAAACTGCTTGATTTTCGGAATCAGCTCTTCGCGAATCCGCTGGGCAACGGCGTTGAAGCTACTCAGGTTTGTCGGCTTGGACACATAGTCATTGGCGCCGAGCAGCATGGCATCAAGCGTGGCGGCAGCCCCTCGCTCCGTCAACGCGCTGAACATGATGACGGGCAAACGGGGATGCGTCTGGCGCAACGCCTTGAGTGTCTCGAAACCATCCATGTTCGGCATTTCAATATCCAACAGAATTACATCGGGAGTATCCTGCCGTACTTTGTCCAGGGCGATGCGGCAATCGGCCGCGGTCCCAATGACTTGCAACTGGGGATCCTCGTCCAAGATGTTCGCAAGTGTGCGCCGGATGACCACGGAGTCGTCAACAATTAGAACACGCTGTATCGGACCCTGCTTTGGCGCCGCAGTAGACGGACTTGGCCCAGTTCGAGAAGACGCGACAGAGACGCCAAGACCTTGCAGAGTGTCGATCAGTTGCTGTTTGGTGAACGGCTTGACAACATACTCGTTGGCGCCAGCTCCCAGAGCCATGGCCACTTTTTCCGGGTCCGACTCGACACTGATCATCAGCAGTAACAGTTCGCGAAACCGAACATCGGATCGAACCGCTTGGATGAACTCAATTCCATCCAACACAGGCATGTTCCAATTCACGGTGACAAGGTCCGGTTTCCCAAGCTGTTTCAGACATACTAGTGCTTCTCGACCATTGCATGCCTCGGTTGTCTCAAAACCCAATTCGCGCAGCATTCGACACAGAATACTGCGACTGGGTTTAGAGTCATCGACCACAAGTGCGCGCACGGGAACCTCCGTACCGATCTTAGTGGTGCTTGTATTGATCAACAAGCTGTTGCAAATTCGCAGCCATGCGAGCCAGCTCGCTGGCTGCAATCAACGTATTGCCGGCTCCTTCGGCAGTCCCCTGAGCTGCTTCGGCCACTTGTGTGATATTCTGGGCAATTTCCGTGCTTCCAGTCGCCGCTTCGGCCACGTTTCGACTGATCTCAGCAGTTGTCGCCGTCTGTTCCTCAACAGCACTAGCAATCGTATTTTGCAAATCGCTGATTTTCTGGATTACGGAACTGATCTCACCAATTGCCGCGACCGCCGTTTGCGTATTGTCTTGAATCACTTTAACTCTACGGCCGATACTCTCCGTAGCCTTGGCTGTCTCATGTGCCAGCTCTTTTACCTCGTTAGCAACAACCGCGAACCCCTTGCCCGCTTCACCCGCACGGGCCGCTTCAATCGTAGCGTTCAGAGCTAACAGGTTCGTTTGCTCCGCAATCTGCTTGATCACCTTGACCACCTCTCCGATCTCGGCGCTGCTGTCCCCAAGCTGATTGATTCGATCATTCGCATTGATTGCCGATTGGACGGCAACGGTGGCCATTTCGGCAACATCACTTGCACTTTCCGCGATTTCTCGGATACTCGCACTCAAGTTATCGACCCCCGAGGCCACCGTCTGAGCACTGGCACTCACTTGCTCGGCAGCCGACGACACGACATTGGCCTGCGCCGTTGTTTGCTCGGCGTTGGCACTCAGCGTTTCGCTAACCGACGATAATTCCTCCGAGGCACTGGCAATCGTCTCGGTGTTGTCCGCGATACCGGTGACCAACACCGTTTGGCGACTTGCCTCACGCAAAAACCGCTGCGAGAAAAGATAGGAAACCCACAGAACCAAAACAACAGAAATGCCAAAGACGATGATGGCAACCAAACCGATTGCCTTGATCGGTTCGTGAATCTCCTCCATGTCTACTTCCGCGACAACAGCCCATGTCACATCTTTCGAGCCGACTCGGCCATCATTGAAAATCGTCACCGGTTGCCAGGAACTCAGTACGGGCGTGTTCCGATAATCAATGATTGCCTGAGTGCCCGACAACCCTTTGTCGAAAACCGTCCGAGTCGCTTCCGAATCGACCTCGCACTTTGGATTGATAATGGTCGTCTTGACACCAAGCTCGTCGACGAAACGCGAGTTGCTGCGAAACAGTTTGTCAGGGCCGACCAGATACGATTCGCCGGTTTGTCCAAGCCCGACAGTCGATTTCATGATCTCGTCAATCCGTTGAATCGGCATCTGAAAAATCACGACGCCAATCTTCTTCTGTCCATCAAAAATAGGCGAAGCGATAAAGCTGGCTGGCTGTCCATACGACGGCACGTAGGATTCGTAGTCGACGAACGCCACATCGTCCTTCCATGTTGCCGCGGCCGCCTGCTGAAAGAGACGGCCAAGATTTGTCATCGCATAGGGCCCTTCCCTTAATGACGTTCCGAAATCAACCTCTTTCATGACGGTGTAAACAATCTGCCCCGTGTCAACATCAACAAGAAAGATGTCATAGAACCCATAACGTTGCTGGAAGGATCGAATGGGAGGGTGAAACTTCGCATGCAGTTGGCTGTAGAGGGATTGATCACCCGCACGATTCAATAGACTCCTAGCGCCCGCTGGATTGGAATTCTTCCGGATATACCAGTATTGCAGATAGACGGTAAGATCGTTCAGCGGCTCAACCAATGGCCTGATATCAAGCTGCTTTCCATTATTTTTCTCGGCAAACGCTCGAGCAAACTCATTCGCATAGAACGATCGCAACTGAGCGCGCATGGCCGTCACGGACTCTGCCTTGTCTTGTGATGTTTTCGATTCAGGCTTCCCTTGTTTGTCATTCAGACCTTTCTCGAAGACTCTCGGCACGGCATCACGCATCTCTCGCATGGCCTCAACGATCATGATGCTTTCCGAAGCAGTTAACAAGTGGTTCTTGATCGTGTGAAAGTAGCTTTCAATCTGATGAGACTTGATTGTGCAAACGGTCTCAAGTTCATTGGCCTGATGACGCATTAGTGATTTGGACGAAATGTAGTACATCGTTCCGCCCAGCACGGCCAGAGGTAGCAACGAAATGGCTAACAGAGCCAGCAATAATCGATTGGCAATCGTTGTCTGTGTGAACCGTACAAAACGTGAACGTAGCGATGGGGCCGTGATTTCAGTCATGGTTAGTCAATCCAGGCAATAAGAACACTTCACACAGAGCGGCAGAGCCGCAACCAAATCCAAGTTACCGCTCGGGGCCCCAATGGCCCGCCTCCCGTTGGTTGCTCGCACTTTGTTAAAACGTAACGATCTTTGAAGTTAGGATTCGCCAATCAATAACTGTCGCACTCTTCCGCGTACAGACCCCCATGGGCTTGCCCCATGGGTGAATCAGTCTCGCAGCTAAGGAGGATCGCCGCA
This sequence comes from Planctomycetota bacterium, assembly GCA_024274855.1. GTDB lineage: Bacteria > Planctomycetota > Planctomycetia > Pirellulales > Pirellulaceae > JAJSAJ01. The sequence continues at coordinate 6,760 of JAJSAJ010000066.1, forward strand.
TGGACGCCCCCCAGTAAACGCGACAACAATTGATCCGCCGGTCCTTAGTAATACAGCTGAGCACTTAAGGAGTCCGGATGCTTGTCCTTACCCACATCTGTCCGCCGGGCCTGTCCCGGTGGAAGCAATGAAGATGTGGGCAAACACAAGGGTCGGATGTCGTCGATTAAGTTAAGCAGATTTCCGTTTCAATAAGCCGATCCGGATCGAGAATAAACAACAACGATTTTTCCAGCTTCCAGATACCCGTGACAAGGGTCCGCATCGGCCCTTTCACGGTATCGGGCAACGAATCCAACGGCAGCCCGTTATCTTCGGACATGTCATAATCCAATACCTCACCCAAAGCATCAACTCGCAGGCAGACTAGACCGTCATTAGTTCGGACAATCAAGCTGATGGACGCCTGTTCCGAAAGACGAGGCGGTAAATCGAGTCGCGCCCGCAAATCAATTACCACAAGGATCTGCCCACGCAAGTTAACAAGACCGCCGATAACACGTTCCGTGCCTGGAACGCGCGTTGTCGGTGGCGGCTGCAAGACCTCTTGCACACGCTCAACTTCGATTCCGAAATGCAGCCGTTCGACAAAGAATGTGGTACACCGGCAAATGCTACTCATTTATCTACTCCCCCACACACCTCGTTGGACAGGTGCACTCCGATCGATCGTGCAAGCTCTCGAATGTCGATCACTTCTGTAATCTGTGAGTCAATCAACACGCGGCCCAAGATGCCGGGTTGCCGTTGGCTGCAATCCAGTTGCTCAGCGGGCCTCACGATATCCAACACACTGTCGACGACCAGCCCGACGAGGCAGTCGCCAGCCGCATGAACAACGATCGTGACATTACCATCATCCGACGCATTTTGCCCGGCAAGCGTTTGCTTGCGCACCAGCGACATGACGCGACCCCGATATGGCAAGACTTCATGGCCACTGGCCAGTTCAATATCAGACGCGCGTCGCTGTTCGAGCCTCGCCACGTCTTCGAGGGGAATGGCCACGCGACTCATATCCGTCGCTCGACAAACCAACACTTCACCGAGTCCTGAAACGGGTGTTTGCGGCGGCAGTGGCGGCGGACCGGAAGCATCCTGGGCACGCTCGGCAATGCCGGCTCGCCGAGTCATGCCGGCAGCATCCAGAATCAGCACGACGCGCCCGTCCCCCATAATCGTCGCGCCCGAAAAGACCTCAAGTTGAGACAGCACTTTATGTAGTGGTTTGACAACAATTTCTTCCGTATTCCTAATTTCATCCACCTGCAAACCGATTCGTCTTCCAATTGCTTGCAATACGACAAGCTGGGAAGATGGTCGCAAGCCCGATCCCTCGTGTCGCGGCAACCGCAAAAGCTCGGCCAGTCGCACGATCGGAATCAGCTCGCCCCGCAAGCGATAGACCGGTATCTTGTCAATTATCTCCACTCCCCTTGTTGCGTCCCCTGCGTTTAATGGAATGATCTCTCGTAAGCTGACTTGCGGGATTGCGTAACGATCACCCTGGCAGACGACGATCAGCGCGGGAATGATCGCCAGAGTCAGTGGAATCTTGATTCGCACTTTCGTGCCGCGCCCAAGCCGACTCTCGATACCAATCGAGCCGCCGATCCGATCGATGTTTGTCTTGACAACGTCCATCCCAACACCACGGCCCGATATGTCGGTCAATTGTCGAGCGGTGGACAAACCGGGCCGGAAAATCAATTGCATCAACTGACGACTCGACATCCTCTGCAACTCGTCGCGAGTGGCCAGTCCCATATCGAGTGATTTTTGCCGAACACGATCTGGATCGATACCAGCCCCATCGTCCGAGATTTCGATATTGACCATGCCCCCTTCATGAAAGGCTCGCAAGACCACGTGCCCCGATTCCGACTTCCCCTCCAATACACGCTGATTCGGCGATTCAATTCCATGATCAATGGCATTGCGGACCAAGTGAGTTAACGGGTCTTTGATCGCTTCGATAAGCGAACGATCCAACTCCGTTTCATCACCCTCCATCTCCAGTTGAACTTGCTTGCTTTGGCTGCGAGCCAGATCACGCACGACGCGTGGAAACTTGGACCACACGTTTCTGATGGGCTACATCCGCGTCTTCATGACCCCCTCTTGCAGCTCGCGCGTGATCAGGTCCAGCTGCTCGATGGCATTGGCAAATACACGATCCTGAATCGAATCACTAAACGGCCGAATCTGGTTTCGAGCCAGCACAAGTTCTCCGACCTGGTTCATCAGATGATCCAACAGGCTGACGTCGACACGGATGGTCCCCTCGATGGCCTGGGGATTTGGCGCGGTCACC
>JAJSAJ010000067.1 GCA_024274855.1 Planctomycetota bacterium
AGATCCAGTCTGGCACGAAGACGAAATACGCAAAGTTGTCGGCGACGACCTGGCCGGAATGACCGTAACGGTCCAAGTCCCTGCCATGTTGAATATTCCGATCGGCGATGGCCAGTATCTGACTCGACAGGTCAATCTGATCGGAATCGACCGAAAAACGTATGCACAAGTCGGTGATTTCGGTCAATATCTGCTGCATCCTTCCAATCGCCGAAAACTCTGTTTCGATTTACAAGAGGACGGATATGGCGAGGATCACGAGAATTTCCCACCGGCCGGCTGGCGATACCGTCGCGCACACGTCGCCTACCAGCGAGCTTTGGAGGAACAACTGGCCATCGAGCGTGAGAAGATCGAAACCGAACGGTCTCTGAACCGGGCGCGAGAAACCGACACCAACCACAAATCCGTTGCCGTCGGCGATGTGCCATCCGACCCACTTGCCCAAATGCCTCCGCCCGACCAGTACGGCAAGGCGCGAACCGACGTGCCACAGTTCGATGAGGCAACACAACAGTTTACTGGAGTCATTCTGGGTATTGCGATCTGCAGCCAGCGTGCGAAGGACGCGGATGGTAAGGTCAAAGACTATTACTTCTGCCGCCCGGGTGATGACGTGAAAATCACGATTCCAACAGCCGGCGACCCACCGGAAGCCAGAAGTGCAACACTGACGGTCGTCGACTTGTATGAAAGCAAAATGAGCGAATACGATTCGACATTCGCATTTATGCCTATCGAGCAACTTCAGATGCTGCGTGGGATGATTGATCCGGAAACCAACACCCGATATATCAACTCGATCCAGATCAAGTTGAAGCCAGGCGTCAATCTGAATAGCGTTCGCGATCGCCTGCAAGCTGCATTTCCCATTGATCGCTATCCGTACCGCATTCAGACGTGGCGCGACATGCAAGGGCCTTTGTTGCAGGCCGTCCAGTTGGAGACAACCATCTTGAACATCTTGTTGTTCTTGATCATTGCCGTTGCCGGCTTTGGGATTCTGGCGACCTTTTACATGATCGTCGTGTAAAAAACACGTGACGTCGGAATCCTCAAGTCGCTGGGGGCGCCGAGTCGCGGAGTGATGAGCATTTTTCTGGGATATGGTTTTTCGCTTGGACTTGTCGGATCCGGAGCCGGGCTGGCGATCGGGTTGCTGTTCGTCCGATACATCAATCAAATCGCGGCCGGTCTGGAATGGTTGACTGGACGTCCCGTTTTCGATCCAACCGTCTACTATTTTCGCGAAATCCCGACAATCATTGAATCACATACGATTATCGGCGTGATGGCCGGAGCGGTTCTGATTGCCGTCCTGGCCAGCGTGCTGCCCGCTCGTCACGCCGCACTACTTCATCCGGTGGAGGCCCTTCGCTATGAATGAACGACCGACGGCTACAGTCCAAGAGCCGGATAGCCGAGGCCACGCCACGGCCTCTGCCCATATCGCACTGAAAATCGACCGGCCGAACGACTCGCCGGTTGCCAAGCTTCTGCACACAACGCAATTGCACAAACAATTTGAAAAAGCGAATGTCGCAATCCCGGTCTTGCGCGGCGTCGAGTTGTCGATCGATGAAGGTGAATTTATTGCGATTGTCGGCCAGAGTGGATCGGGAAAGAGTACGCTTCTGCATGTGCTGGCGACACTCGATGTGCCGGACCGCGGCGAGGTATGGTTTGATGGGCAACGAATCGATAACCTATCGCCATCGAAACGTGATTGTTTGCGAAATAGCGTTTTCGGAATGATTTTCCAATTCTATCACCTGCTGCCCGAACTGACTACGATCGAAAATGTCCTCATGCCTAGCATGATCGCGGACGGAATCTGGCGTTATTGGCGCACCCGTAAGGGGCACCTCCGGCGAGCGGAAGAACTGCTCGACATGGTCGGACTTAGTCACCGTCTGAACCACAAGCCCCGAGAACTCTCCGGCGGTGAAATGCAGCGAGCCGCAATCGCTCGCTCCCTGATTGCCAAGCCCCGCCTGTTGCTTGCCGACGAACCGACCGGAAATCTCGACCGCAACAATGGTCTGGAAATCCTGGAGATCCTCCGAGCCTTGAATGCGAATGAAAACCTCACTATAGTCATGGTGACACACGACTTGGCTATTGCCGATCAAGCGGACCGGACGGTACGATTAGTCGAGGGGCAAGTCGAAACCGCCCCTGTGTCGCCACATCAAGGCATGAAGATCAAGCCGGCCATGTGATTGTGCCGAATTGGCCGTGCGACGCTGGGCACATCTGTTCCGAGCACTGTTGAAGGGGGTCGCCATGGCTTTGAAAGTACATATCAACGGAACGCTCTTCGACAAAGAAGACGCTCGCATTAGCGTATTCGACCACGGCTTGCTCTATGGCGACGGCATCTTTGAAGGCATGCGGAGCTACAATGGCAAGGTGTTTCGGCTCGATCAGCACCTCGATCGGCTGTGGGATTCCGCCAAATCAATCTGGCTGGAAATTCCAATCTCTCGTGAAGCGATGACCCAAGCCGTCGACGAAACGTTGAAAGCCAACGGAATCCAGAATGGCTATGTTCGCCTGCTGGTCACGCGAGGGTGCGGTACACTCGGGCTGGATGCTCATCTGTGCAAGGATCCTCAGGTGGTCATCATTACGGATCATATCGCTCTTTATCCGGAGGAGTTCTATCAGAAAGGACTGGAGATTATCACGGCGAGTACGCTTCGTAATCATCCGGCAGCGCTGAATCCTCGCATCAAATCGATGAACTACCTGAATAACATCCTTGCCAAAATCGAAGGGATGCAAGCCGGTTGTGTGGAAGCGCTGATGTTGAACCATAAGGGAGAAGTCGCCGAGTGTACCGGCGACAACCTATTTCTAGTTTCCAAAGGCCGCCTACTAACGCCTCCAACTGACGCGGGGATCCTGGAAGGTATTACCCGCCAAGTCGTCATCGACTTGGCGGAAGAGGCGGGGATTCCCGTCTTGCAAATTGCATTGACGCGACATGACGTCTATGTGGCGGAAGAGTGTTTCTTGACGGGAAGTGCCGCCGAACTGATTCCGGTCGTCAAGGTTGACAGCCGCGCCATCGGGGACGGCAAGCCGGGTCCCGTCACGGCCCGGCTACGTGATTTGTTTCGCAACCTGGTTCGCCAGTCTTGAAACGATCCGGCACCGCTCATTTCAGCACGTGTATACAGGTGCGAATAAGCAATCATTCGTTTGCCGCAAACTGGAAGCCCCTCATGCATCTTTCACGATCTGGTTGTCCGGTTTTGTGCGCTCTTCTAGCGACCTTCTGTTTGACTCTTGTGCCGCAGGCGTACGGTGCTCAAGAAACGGCAACAGACACGAAGGCGGCGGCCAAACCCGCGGCAACTCGCTTGCCACCCGCTCGGCAATTCTACCTTGGCCGGAAAATTGCCCAAACGATGCACTATAAGGGGGCGCAATGGCTGATCCGCGACCAGCGAGAGCGTGAGGAGCGTTGTTCGCTGGTCTTAGAACAGCTTGGCGTTCGTACCGGTATGACCGTCTGCGATATGGGATGTGGCAACGGTTTCTACAGCTTGAAACTTGCACGGTTGGTGGGACCGAACGGACGCGTTTTCGCGGTCGATATTCAGCCACAAATGCTCTTCATGCTTCGCGCCCGCGCCGAAGAGGATGGCATCGAGAACATCACACCCCTGCTCGCCTCGGTCCATGATCCACGCTTACCCCGCGCCAGCACCGATCTGATCCTGCTGGTCGACGTCTATCATGAACTGTCTCATCCGGAGCGTGTGCTCGGTGCGTTACGGCGTGCCTTGAAGCCCAAGGGGCTGGTGGTCCTTGTCGAATACCGGGACGAGGACCCCAAGGTTCCGATTCGGCCGCTGCATAAAATGAGCAAGCGGCAGATTATTCGAGAACTTGACGCCAACGGATTTAAGCTGGCAAGACAATTCGACGGATTGCCTTGGCAGCACATGATGTTTTTCGCGCGCGACCCGCAATGGGCACCGCGCGATACACCGTAGTCGTTTTGAAATGGCCTGAAAGTTGACATGGCCTGAGAAAAGCGGGGTGGTCCGGTGGAGCTCGCGACGCTTGCCTAAAAAAAAGCCCCTTTCGTCGAGCCCGAGCGGAGGTTCCTCGTGCCGCCGCCGAGTTGCCACCATTGATGAATCTACCCACTAGTTTCCCGGAAGACCCAAAAAAAAGGACCTGTTTAGCCGCCGGGCAGCCACTACGGTTCGGAACTTCTCGAAGTCTAAACAACTTCGGGTAACCGTTCACGGAATGTAGGCCGCCGGTTTGCTTTCAAGGGGTCAGACCCATTTTCGGCGACAAATGTGTTCGCGTGAAGAAACGCTTTCTCCGCCGAAAATTGCGTCAGACCCCAGCGGCGTGAATGGCTACAACTTCTGAATCGAGAATGACAAGAACAGCGGGAAAAGAAGATTGGAACACTCATCTGCACTAATCCCCACTAATCAGAAATGGAAACAATGTGCACGTTCAGAGCCGAGCGAGAAGGGGCAGATACGCTCAGAACGATCGTTCGAGTTTTCAATACGTTGGTCGATTCGGGATTAGTGAACGTAAGTGATGGTTAGTGTTCTACTCTTTCTCCCGGCCAGTCGGCGATTTGCACTTCGGCTAAAGCGTTACAAGAAAAGAATATCCGCTCGTATCACGCGGATCAGAGCTCCCATAGCAACAGCAACGAGTAATCCAGATCGTTCGGTCGGCGATCGTAAGGTGTGCTGTCATAGCGATCAACGATCCGCAGCTTTAAGTTCATGTTGGTCGCCTTGTCCAGAAGAACCTGCCATTCAAATTTACTGCGCATGCGGTAATCATTGAAGTCATACCAATTGGGGAAATAGTCAACGACCGCTCGAATTTTCTGACGCTCGCTCAGCTTGTGGTCAAAGTCGATACCGAATACGGCTTCCGGCTCCCACCGGTCATTCGGGCCATTGAACTCGCGTGACGTTCCCGCACCAGCTCGACCTTTGAACGTCGTGGCATCTTTGTCGATGAAACGATAACCGGCACCACTGTTCAGCGTCAATCGAGCATCGAATGCCCTGAACTGATCGTAATCGACGCGTGCCACTCCGAAGAGCGACCAGCGACTGTCCTTAAACAGCCAATCATGGTGAACGCCCAATTGAGCGTGGTTCTTGGTCTCAACTCGGTTGGCGGATCCCCGCACGTAATTGACGTCGATTCGAAGATCGCTCCAGTCAATCTTGCGTTTAAAATCAGCCCCCGTTCGAAACGTCAGAGTCTCGGAATTACCGTCCGTGGCGTCGATTCCCAATTCAAATGTCGCGTCCCACGGCTTGGGAATGTACCAATGATTCGGCAGAACCCACTCATACCACGTTAAGTCCTCTTGCACTCCATCAGGCAGCTCGATCGACTCCGCGTCGAGCACATCCTTGTCTTTCTCTGTGACCACGTCCTTGTTCTTCGCGTCCATCCCGGTCGCAGTCGGCTTGCCCGGCTCAGTCTTTTTTGTGGCAGGGTCGCCGGACGGGGTGGGCACGGCAGGCAAGGTCGATGACACCGAGGGGATGGGCGGCGTTGACAGAATTGGCCAGGTTGACGGAGTGCCAACCGATTCGGCATTAACGGGCGGCAAGCGGCGCAGTTCGGGCTCGTTCGCCACCCCAGGCGTGTTTGGCATCAGCACAATTACCAAAGCGCACAGAAAAAACAGATCTTGTTGCATGGATGAAACAACCTGCAGCTGGGCTCCCGTTCCATGAACAGTCAGGCGACGGACAATGGCCAGAGACGTATCGCCGGTCGCACTTGATGTCTTTCATCTCACGGAAGAGAACTATTTCCTTGAAAACTACCGATACGGCGAGTGCTGTGCCACGGCTAAGTCTTGGGTTTGTGATCGATCCGACCCCAGCTGGCAGGCTCAGATCAAGCAGTCACGTCTATTCCAGTTTCTCGGCTCGGACAAAACACCAGGATGTGTGATCCCGCACGGCGCTATTCCATCAGCGTCTGAGTTCTCCGCCATTGGAGGCCTGTTTCGAAGGCGGAAATCTGACACTTGAAATTCACCGCGTCTTTTAGCAGAAACGCTATCGGCGTGGCCAGGGCGATTTACTCCGATTTCTCCCACCAAAGAACGATCCCTGCCTCTGTTTTGACAAGGTAGGTAGTCTCGAAAGCCTCGTAGCTTTCCGAAACGGAGGCAGGCGTGAATTGACAGACAAACTGGCTATACTAAGTCGTCGCGTATGTATTCTGTTCGGTTCTGCGGCGGCTTGGTCACGGGTTCCCGCCTCCGGGTGCCGGCGATCGCCGCCCCCAGAATCGTTGGCGCACGCTGGTCCAGACTCTAGATGCTGACGGTGCGTCGACCTGGCAAACTGATCTCGATAACCCAAATCATTTTGAAACGCTCGCGATGGCCATAACACCAACCTACGTGGTGGCGGTTGTTCAGTCTCAGAACCGTGTGCGAGCCCGCCCGCAGTGGCAAGTTGCCGTTTTCAAGGCAGGTGACGGCGTCCCTATCTGGTTCTGGCGGCACTCGCTTCCTTCCGACCCATTACCAGAAGGCTTGGCGGTCGGTCGCCATGGCCAGATCATCGTCACATTGCTCGATGGAGCCGTGCTCAGCCTGGCACCGAAACAACCGTCGAGATAAGAAAAGCGAGGCAGACGACTCCGTCGATCTCGCGATCATGCTAAGCTGGGCTAACCGGCAGCCATTTGTCGTTCGGAGACAATGGTCCGGGGAACACCAAGATCCTCGCATATTGCGATTAAAGGCTCGACGTATCGAAACAAGCAATCGCGATCGGGAGCAATGGTCACGGCGGTCGCCAGATGGTCCGCCACGAAATCGCCGAGCAACCCTTCAAAGTCCGTAATCGCCATTGGCTTACCAAACACCCAAATAGTGCCATCGGGTCGAACGTTCACGGTAATATCGTGTCGGTCGGAACGTCGTCTCATTCGCTTGGCGGGCGGCGCTTCAATTCGCCGTACGCTCTTGGGCATCGCGAAATGCGCCCGCGAGTCGCTGGGGCGCGCACTCGGTCGTTGTGTGGCGACGGGTGCCGGCTCGCCCGCCTGGTCCGACACTGGAAAGGGCCACGGAAGGGTGACAACACCGACCATGACGGCGACTACAAAAAGTCCCAGAGACGTGAAAACCACCGACGAGATCCTGAACAGCACCTTTTTCATCGACATGGTTCGTTCTCCTAATAATTCGTCCACAAAAATAGCGGTCACCGCCGATCCGTCGGGCGTCATCCTCTGACCGAGATGATCATCCGTGCCTGTTACCGCTTGGGCCAACGCCGATTAGCCGCGATCCGTCCAGCACAGCGAGTCCGATCGATGTGCCCGAGCCAACGCAAGTCATGGTGGAGTACATGTTTAGTACTCAAGCGGAGGCAGTGGGACCGTGGCGATTGGGGCTCGATGTGCACGACAATCAACTATTCGCCGACCGTCTTCCAATCTTTGGATCGCCCGCACAAGAACTCATGCGTCAACGAAGAACTGTTGCCGCCAAGAAACAAATCTTGCGAAAACGCTTTTTCCAAACTGGTACAGACGAAACCGTACCGAAACCGATCCCCGAGCTCTCATGGACACATGATGTTTGCCCGACCCGTTTCTTACATTTTCGTAACACTTTAGCCAGATGGAGAACGCGCGTTGGTCGAAGGACCCCCATGGGCGTGTCCCATGGGTGAATAAGTCTCTCGAGCTAAAAAGCATGTGATGAACCCCCCCTTTCCGCTCCTTCCCCGCCGCCAAAGGCGGCGGGGAAGGAGCGGAAAGGGGCATGACATGGTGGCCTTAGCTCAATAGACTCGCTCACCAACGGCACAAGGCCGTTGGGGTCGATCAGCCGAAAAAACAGCAGCGAAATGCAAATCCAACTGCAGACGGCTAAACAGTTACACCTTTTTTTGCTCTGAGCGAGCAGGCACCAATCAGCCGCCCATCTCACTCGTGCGGTCCAACGCTCGCCGAACTTCATCGGCGATCCACTCTAACTCGTCAGTGGGGTGGCCCGCCAACATGCCGTGTTTGCTACCCCGGACCACCACTTGGAATTCCAACACCGGGACATCATTGACCTCCATCCCGCTCGGCCCGACGCCGACCGACTCGATTTCTTCGGCGGTCCATTCAGCCTTTTTGGTACCGAAGACTCCCTTGCGCATCAGCATCAAACTGCCGTCAAAAACAGCAACGGCCACGCGACGGGTTCCCATATTGATCGCGGCGACCATCATTCCGACACCCACTCCGACAAAAACGAGTGAAAATGGCACCACTAACAACAGCATCTTCCAGTCGCCGGCCTTGCCGGACGCGAAAAAAAACACGCAACATATTCCGCCAGTAAATAGCGTCCAGAAGATGCTGAAGAAGAAGAGCCCTTTGCTGCCACGGATTATTCCAGCCGCGGGTACATTCAGTGTGATTCCCCCACCCTCGAATCGTTCGAGTACCGCTCTGCTGCCGGTCGGCTGAAGGACCGGCTCGGCCAACTGCGTAACCGACTCGGAATCCACACCACTCGCCTTGCTTTCCGTTGGTTGCGGCTCGACCTGTTCGACCTGGATCGATTCAAGTACACGGTATTCACGCAGGTACCGAGCCAGATTCTCTGCCAGAGGTTCCAGCAACTCAGTGGTGTACCCGGCTGCGATCCACCGTGGCTGTTTTTCTCCAACATCCGCAACGAGAGCTGCCATGCTCGCCAAGCCGTCACTCGACCTCCCACCTGCGATCTGAAGCTTCATAATGATCTCGATGGGGATCTTGCGCGTCCAACGAAACAGTCCCCCCCGCTCACGCGTGACCAGTGTCTCGCCTCGTACAATGACCTCCGTACGTCCCCACAATATGAATGATCCGATGCCAACGATGCCGAGCCCAGCCAATAGGAACGGCAGACTGAACAGGGCGAAGATGAGACTGAACCAATCGACCTGGTTCTTCAGCACACTACGTATGAATCCTGACCACATACCGATAGTCGGAGCCGTTGCAAACACAGCGCCGAACAGAATGAAGATCAGCCCGAACAATCGAGCTCGTCCCAAATCTCGCCGTGGCAGTCGATATCGAATGTCGTCGCCAAACAAAACTGTCCGAGTGATCTCCGTTGGCAAGTCACTGCGAGTATCCATGGCATCGTCCTAACGCGGGCTGCGCCCGCAAGGCTGGAGGCTATAGGGATTCAGCGTCAATGTTTTCGGAAGGGCGAAGCTCCTGCTGAGCCTCTTGTCTTGTTGGCCGGAATGGCTCGGCAGGAGCCTCGCCCTCCCGTGTTGAGACAAAGCCTGGCACGATCAAAGGATTATCGTACCTTATCGGGCCACATCTTGAAAACAGGATTTTCTCTATTGTCCGACAAGCCAATTCCAAGCGGGCACCTCCACGGAGGATTCCGAAACTCCAACTGGATGGAAACCGAATGCGGCTAAGGATACAATCCATTGAGATCAAGTCCTAGAATGGGTGACGGCGGGCAAATAGTCGGCACAAGGTGATTACAGAAAAAGGAGACTTCCGTGGGACGAACACCGCAATTTGGATTGGCGATAGCCTGCATTCTATTTTTCGTCTCGGCGGCTGCCTCGGCTGCCCCAAGCGGTTTGCTCGGGTATTGGAAGTTTGACTCGCAACAAGGTGATGTGGCTGTTGACAGTTCGCGCAATGGCAACGACGGAGATGCTTGGGACACTCAATGGGTGAAAGGGCCGTTCGGCACGGCACTTCGATTCAACGGACAGGGGGCCCACGTGTCGATACCCGCATTGGCGGGGCTTGATGGGTCTGATCAGCTGACCGTCGAAGCCTGGGTGCTCTGGGAGGGGACCGGAAAATACCCGAACATCTTGACCGGTGGCACATGGAGTCCCGGCGGTTTCATGCTATTTGTCGCGGACCAGCAGTGCTCATTCCGCATGGGCCGTCCCGGCGAGTCGGCGGCAAAGAGTCCTCAGAAATGGCGAGAAACGAGTGCCCGCCTTGTCTCACCAATCGTTCTCGGAAAATGGTATCACATTGCGGCGACCTTTGATCGACCAACAATCAAGACTTTCGTTAACGGCAAGCTCGTCCAATCGACGAAATGGGACTATCCGGTTGGTTTGCAAGGCGACATGATTATCGGCAAGTGGAGTGGTAAGGTTGGACACAAGGGGCTGATCGACGAGGTGAAAATCTATAACCAGGCTCGAACCGCCGAGCAGATCATGGCCAGCTTTCGGGAACAAGTGGCCGGCAGATCGTCATCAGATTCAGGGTCGGTTCCCTACGAAGTGGTTCCCAGATCAACCTCCCTTGCGCACTCAGCGGCCGTTTTGGAAAACGAGTACGCCAAGCTGGCTATCAGTCGCCAAGGTCGTTGTCTGGCATTGATCGACAAAAAGACCGGCCAGAATCAGATTGATCGAACACTCTCCCTCGTTTCACTGCAACGCGACGGCAGACAGTACTCGCATTGCACTTGCTCTTTCAAAGATGGGAATCTCATTTTTCGGTTCCAAAAGGCCGACACGATTGTCACGATCAATACACAGGCAAATCCGGGCTATTTCGTCTTCAAAGTTGAATCGGTCGAAGGCCCGAGTCCGGATCAGCTGACCTTTCTGAATTTCAATCTGTCGCCCCGTCCTTACGTGAACCAAACGTCTGGCTTGGCTGCTGATGACCAGTTTGCCGTCTGTCTTCGGGCGCTCAATTTGCAGACACAGGTTCGAATCGCCGGCAGTTCGCCCAACCTCCGAGCTTCGGTCCGACAGCCGTCCACACCGATCGGAGCAGGTGTTGCCATTGCGACCTGCCCAACGTCGCGGATCCGTGAGGTCCTGCAGAAGATTGTGCAGCACGAAGGCATCGTCCATTCCAAGCTTGGTGGGCCATTCGCCTTGGACGCGAGG
>JAJSAJ010000850.1 GCA_024274855.1 Planctomycetota bacterium
CCATTTTCGGCGACAAAATGCGCTCGCGTAAAGAAGCGCTTTCTCCACCGAAAATTGCGTCAGACCCCAGCCGCGTGAACGGCTACTGTGTTTCTTCGCATCACCGAAGTTCTGGGAGATGCGAAGGCCGAGGAACGCCCACGGCGGGTACGCCATCACAGACGATGCTTCGTTCGTTTCCCGTGCAGTGGGGCGCCGTGCCGTCAACGATGTTGGCCGAATGGGTGCCAGCCATGACGTTCCCTATCCCTATCCGTTTTCGGGTTGCGGAGTAACCGAGTGGCGCGGCATCGATCAACCCAACGTCGATGTAGCGGCCGCCCGCTTCATCTTTGCAGGTAACTGCCAGCAGATTGTCGCCCGGGCGTAATGCTGCTGCAGCTCTTGGGTTGATCGCCACCGTCTTGCGATACGATAGCCACTTCGTAGACGTCAATGTGAGGCACCGTGAATGTCACGAAACACCCTTCCTGAACATAAATGACTTTCAGGTCGCTGGCACGTCCCGGACTTGCCAGTGTGACTCCCTTCGCTCGGCACCCGCCTGGTAGGCGAAGGCGTACAACGACGTTCTTCATCGGCTCGGTGCCTCGATAGTTTACCAGGTGAACCAGACGCCGGTTCCCTCGCTCGGTCAATTCGGCACAAAGGCCAAGTAACCGATTGTCAATCGTCTCGCTTCCGGACGGACTTTCCTCTGGCGATATTCTGAGCGACGGCTTTTGTTCCAGAGCGAGATCGACTGCCTGAGCAATATTCTCACCGACCTTGATGCGAATCACGTATTGGGCGGGCAGACCGGTCAAAGGCGATTTGTCACGTGGGAACATCCATTGGTCGTGTGTCGCGAGCGGTCCCACCACGCAAAGCCGGCCACCCGCCTCGACGAAACGACGGACGCTTGCCACGTGTTCATTCGACATGGCACCGCAGCCGGCCAGTACCAACATCTTATAACGATCAAGTTCCGCAAGATGCTGGTCGCAGATGATTTGAAAACAGGCTCGGTCGGTGATCAGTTCGTTGACGGCGCGGGCCGTCAGCTCTGCGAACTTCTTCGGTCCGAATGTTTGCGAAGGAAAGCTCCGCAACACGGCCACGTCCGCCACCACGCGCGTGTTTCGGAACAGCTTGCGGCGCTGCCGATAGAACTGGACGAAGGGGACGGTTTGGAGATCGAGTGGTTTTCCATGTTTGCCCGGATAGTCCGACAGCTTGCCATACTCGAACCAGCAAAGGCAGCCGAGACAATCGAGATTGAATGCCATCGCTTCCGCCATTTGCACCGGGCTGCGAACGTAGCGGAAGACCATGTTATCCATGCGCCGCGCCAGCTTGTACGTGGGGATCGCGGTTTGTAGCTTTCCGTTTCGCAGGCCGCCGATGAATCCCTCGTTCCAGATTGCCTCGCCTCCTTCCATAAGTCGCCCGTGGTCCACTGGTGGCTGCAGTCGTGCTCGCAAACCGCCCGGATTGCATTCCATCAGAACGTCTTTGCGAAGGCTGCGCGCATAACGGCTCATTTCACGATATGAATCGGCCAGCGAGCGACAGCGAAAGTCCTGCCAAACACGCTGAAGAAAGATGTTTGCGGCGTTCTTCTTGGGAGGTGCCACCTGCCTCGGACTGTCCACGCCCATTTGTTTCAACTGTGCGGGCGTGAACGTTTGAGCCAGGTACTTGCGGAATCGTTTTATCGAGCAGGCATCGTAGCCGGGTCCGCGGTTGTAGTTGTCCAGATGGACTAAATCAACTTGGATGTCGTTCACGGCGAAACGGACGATGCTCTTGTAGAAATCGACAGCATCAGGATGGTTGCGGTTCCAGAAATAGCGGTACTTGGCACTCCCGTAAGGCAGTGGATTCTCGGCCTCGTCGAGCAGGGTCCAGTTTTGGGCCGCCGGGATCTCTTTGAACAGCGGTTCCCACAGGAAAGCACCGCTGTAGGTATAGACGCCCACATGCATTCCGGCCTCATGGCATCGTTTCGCAAACGCGACCGCATCAGTCATTCCCGCTTGTTCCAATCCCAGGCCGCCACCTTTGTAACAATGTGTCATTACAAAGTTCACGCCCAGGGCCTTCAGACGCTGGATCATCTCCTGGCTGTGCTCTCGGCGGTAGTCCGCTTCTTGCCGAGCGGTCGGAGAATAGCCGGGGCTCCCGTCTCGCCGAACTCGGAAAGACAGCGGCTCCCAGCTGCCGGCCATGACCAGGCCCTCATCCGCAAGCCACTTGGGCCGGTCGCTTCTGGGCAAGGTCAGTGTCTCGGCTCGCGTTATGCGAGCCGCCATCAGAACAAGAAAGACAACAATCAGACGCAGGTATTGCATTGTTGGGTGCTCCGCGTTTGACGATCGGAGGGGCGGTCGTGCGCATAGTGCGCGTGGTTCACAAAACGGATGCTGGGTTCTGGTGAGCCGTCCAGGCCTTTGCATGGAAGCCGCCTGCTTTAGCTTGCGGAGCATTCCCGCAACCCACCTAACGCTACGGACCTCACTTGGCATATTCCACAATCAGCTCAGGCGGCTTACCCCCTTCACGCGATATATAGTGGAGGCCGTCGCAACCGGTCGGGTCGATAGCCAGATTCAATTCCGTGACACCTTCGAGCGACAATTTCAAGGGAATGTCAATGATCTGGTTTTCCGTCACAGGGCCGATTTGCGCAAGGGTGTTGCCCAGCTTCGGCCGTGTCGTGTAGGTCACGCTTCGTTCCGACCAAGGTTCCGTGACCACGCGAATCTGCCCGGAATTACCTGACGGATTGTCTCCGTTATGGAGCCGCAACCGGGCCGTTACCGGTTTGCCGTGCAGCTGAATTCGAAACTTCAGATAGGCGATACCATGAGACCTGTCCCCCATCTTTCGGTCGCCGCCGTCAATA
>JAJSAJ010000851.1 GCA_024274855.1 Planctomycetota bacterium
CGAACATCGTACTTGCCCTATTGGATATATACAAACGAGTCACCGAGCCGCTCCTGGAAGCCTTCATGACCCACCAACTGGCGACTCGGATCGGTGCCGAAAGCGAGGCGATGACGCGCGACATGGTAATCAACGCCGTTCGCAAATCGCTCGGGCTCGCCGATAAAATGGCCGCGGCGGCTCGCTGGGACGAACTGACCACACAGGCTCGAGATCAGTTGGCCGATGCTCCGGTCGCATCAGCACATTCCGAGGTCTTGATGGAAAAAACGGTTGACTTGGCCTACCTGAGCACATTAGCCTGCGCATTGACCCAAGGTGAACTGGGAGTTGCGGCCTACGAATCACTCAAGAACGAAGGCCCTCCGAAACTCGATAAAACAATCGGCCCATGGGCGACGGGTGCCACTTCGCCAATGACGTTCGAATCACCCGTTCGGCAAGTCACGTTCGCCGAACAATGCATTCGGGATCTTGGCAGGACGCAATCGCCAACACAACGCAATCGATTGCTCCGAATCATCATGAACTATGCCGAGCGGATTCCTGACATCAGTCCGGACGCAGGCCAGGCGCTGGCCACATACTTTAATGAACCCAAGTCGGACGAAGCCGAACGCCAGCAGGTCCTGAAGGTAGCCGAACCACTTGGCCGATCCAACACCGTTCGACTGGCTCTCGCGGATCACCTAGTCAATTGGAAGAACCGAGCACTTGAATACCGCGAACAAGTCTACTCGGCCGTCCTCGGCAAGCCCATATCGTTGAAGACCGACGAGGATCGTCGGTCGGTACGACGCTCTCTGTTGTTATCGGTGGCCTCGAGTCTACGAGTTTCCGTCGAGCCGACGAAATCACAATTCCAGATCTACGATCAGGCTACCGAGGCAATCACCGAACTGTATCGAATTCAGGCCCGAGTATTAGGTATACCGCCGGAGCGATACGAATCGGTTCGGCGCCCCGCGCCGGTCCTGATCCTTCTGATCAACCAGGCCGCATCCCAAATAACCGCCAAGTCCCTGAGTGCCTCGGATCGCCGGTTTATCGCTCGCTTGCCCTACGAGCTAGAAGCATCCCGTTATGTTGCGGAGGACGATCTGCAATACACCGTTCTGCTTGAGTACCTTCGGTTGCGAACACTGGCGATCAACCTGGCTCAACGCCACGCCGACCGTGCAGCGGCAATTCGCCAGAAGCTTGCCGAGGTGCAACAAATCAGCCGTCGGACTCGACACATATTGAGACAATACAGCCAGTTGCAAGCCGCCTGCCTCGAGCTCTGGATGTTGACTCAGCCCACGGAGGAGGACGCGGATCGTGTGTAAACAGCCTCCCAGACATCACTCGGGACAGCATCGATCGGGAAGATCGATTGTCGTTGTCGTTCTTTGGCTGATTCTGTTTGGTGCCGATCGCTCTGCCCAGGCGGTCATTCTGCTACTGAAGAACGATAGTCGGCCCGTTCGCGGTTATCTGGTCCGTCAAGACGAGCGGGCCGTTGTGCTGAGCGAACTACTGCCTGACGGAAGCACCAAGCTTCGAACGGTCTCACGTAACGCAATCGACGACGTAATCATCTCTGTCTCTCCGGAACGGCTCGGACAACTCGATCCGTCCAAACCGGACGCGTACCGCGAGTACGCAGAGGAACTTGCTGAAAAACGCAAGGACCCGGATGCCCGGCAAGCGGGCATTCGACTCTTCCTGATCGCCGCCCATCTGGCTCCGGAGCGTCTAGGCCGCAGCTGCTTGCTCGGGATGATCCCCTTGGCGCGTGACGAGTCGGAACAGCGACGGTTCCAGGCAATGGCGTATCTATTGGACCCCGCGCACAATTCTGATTTGCTCCGTGCTCCACTACCAACGAAGCCGGCCGCCAGTTCGGTCGATCCGCAGCGTGTACAAGCCATGCTTCGTGCCGTCCGCTTGCTGCGTCAAGGCAACAAATCCGATGCGTTGCTCCAGGTGAATCGTTTCCATCTAAAGCAATATTGGTCCGATTTGACCAATGCGATTTCATTCGACGAATTCCATAGTGCATGCCAGCCAACCTGTCCCGATTGTCGGGATGGGCGTATCGTCTGTCCGACGTGCCATGGCCGCAAATTCGTTATCGAATCGGGACGTCGACGTACCTGTCCAGTCTGTCGCGGCAAAGGCAAGGTCGCATGCCCGACATGCGGTGGAACGGACCGAGCCGCTTCAATCCCAGTCCCACTGCTGCGACGCTTGATTCAACTTGAAGCCAGCTGGATCGCGCCGACGAAACCCACTCCGGCAGCAGCTGCCGCCCCCAACATCGGCTGGGCC
>JAJSAJ010000852.1 GCA_024274855.1 Planctomycetota bacterium
GAAATGCTATCGGAGCAACAGCGTCTGGAACGTGTAATCACGGAGACGGATTCGAGATACTTCCACTTTCATGGCATCCTACCGGTGCCGGGTCGAAAGTGGCTGGAGTTGCCGTTTCTCGATGCATTTAATTCGCCCCGCAAGATCAAGAATCTGTGGAGTGACGGGCTTGAACTTCGGCTCGGTAGTTTCGGGCACGTCCGTCGTTTCGACCGATGCACAACATGCCATGGCGCGGTCGACAAGACACTTTCCGGTTCGGCGATCCAACCGGCGTACCAGACCGAGGTAATACTGCGGATCGCGTTGGCGGTACCCGAAGAACGCCCGGAAGTACTCGGCGGCGAAGCTGGCAAGGCATGGCCGCTCGACAGGCAGTTACGCGAGGTTTTCGGCATCCAGCTTAGCGAACATGGTCTGGTCGATTCGAGCCATGCGGCTGTCACATGGGTACGCCCCGGCTCTCCCGCCTCACAGGCTCGACCAAACGATGGAAATAGCCGAGACATCCTCGCCAAAGACGCGTTGACCCGGTTTGCATCCGGCCGGCTTGACCTGGGAACGGACAGCCGTCGGGCCGGCCTGTTGGTCGGCGACCTGATCATCGCGATCAACGGCCGTCAGGCCGATCCTCAAGAGGGCTCGCGCGATTGGACAGCTGGCCAGTTGTTGCAGGAAGCGGAGCTGGCATGGAAATCCGTGGACGCGGGTGACGAGCCACGCGGACCGATCCAGTTGACCGTACAACGCGGCCTGCTACAGCCTTATGCTAGCCATCCGCGACTCGACTTGTTCGTCGGTTCAGCCAGCCCGCACAAGATGTCGGATTTCGCGTGCACGGTCTGCCATGAAGGGCAGGGGAGTGCGACAGATTTCAAATGGGCGTCACATACTCCGAACGACCCTGAAACACGCGCGCGTTGGCATGCGGAATACGGGTGGTTCAGCAACGTGCATTGGCCCTATCCCATGTATGCTCGCCGCCTGATCGAGCGCACTTGCCTGAAGTGCCACCATGACGTCATGGAGTTGGACGCGAGCGATCGATTTCCCGACGCACCAGCTCCGAGGGTTGTTGGTGGCTACCGTCTGATTCAACAGTTTGGTTGCTTTGGATGCCACCAGATAGACGGTTTCGACGGTCCGGGCCGGCGCATCGGTCCGGATTTACGCACGGAACCCGCCTACAGTGAAGCTGTTATTCAGCTAAAAGGGATGCCGGGCACTGGTTATGAAAACCTGACACGGGAAGAGAAACACTGGATCGAGCAGATCATTGCGGCACCCGAGCAGACTGAAGTGCGACACAGGCTGTTAGCAATGCTGGCCCAGGATGCGAGGTTGGCGGCCCCCAGGAACGCGGACACGATCCTGGCGACCGTCACTGGCGGCACGCCGATCGCGGCGAGGTCGAAGACAGAGAGCGGCAAGCGAGAGCAGCCGCGACTGTCGTCCTATGTCCATCAGCGGCTGATGCCGTTGCTTCGAGATCAAGAAGTACCTGGTACGCTGCGCAAGCCGGGCCCTTCTTTGCGCTTCATCGGCTCGAAACTGGACAAGTCGTTTCTGTACGACTGGATTCGCCAACCGAATCACTTTCGCCCGACAACACGGATGCCACAGTACTTTGGTCTTTGGAACCACCTGTCAAGCACCGTCTTGCGTGCTCAGAAGAAATCGCTTGAACAACGCCGCGAGCAACTCCGAGAGGATCAGGGTGAGGTGCCGGAAGGACGCCTTGGAAAGATCGAAGCTGAGTTAAAGAGTATTGACGACCAGCTACAAAATACAGACGATGCCCAACAGCGTTTTGAACCGATCGAAATCTACAGCATGGTAATGTACCTGTTACGGCGCAGCCAATCCTTCCAATTTCTCGACCCGCCAGCCGGTATCACGTCCGAGCGGACGGCGGCGGAAAAACAGGCTCAGATCGAACGAGGGAAGACCGTCTTTCAGCAACGAGGGTGCCTTGCGTGTCATTCCCATCGAGACTTTCCTGAGATGGAATTGCATCGAGGGACCGGATCGATCAACCGCGGCCCCGATCTGTCGGACATCGGTAGCAAGTTGCAGGCTTCCAGAAACCCGAATGGAGCGAAGTGGCTGTATGGCTGGTTAAAGAACCCGGCCAGCTATCATGCTCGGACTGTCATGCCGGACTTGTTTCTCGATCCAGTCCAGCATCGCGATTCCACGGGGAGAGTAACTCGGGTTACAGACCCGGCAGCGGATATCGTTGCGTACCTGCTGGAAAACAGTCGCACTGACTGGGTACCGGCTCCGGCACCTGTGCTGCAATTCCGCGAGTCGGACCAGCGAGCGTTGGAGGCGTTGGCGTTGGAGTACCTGCGAGGTGTATTTCGAGAGGACGCGGCGCGAGCCTACTTACGGGAGGGAATCCCCGAGTCACTGCGAGCGGAATTACGGGGCGCGGAACTGGAATTGATCGTTTCGGAAGACCAGCGTGGGAAGCTGACCGACGATGCAATGATGGAAAGGCGGGTTCTCTATGTGGCCGGAAAGTCGTTCCTAAAGCATGGATGTTTTGGCTGCCACGACATCCCAGGCTTTGAAGATGCCAAACCGATCGGCATCGCGTTGAATGACTGGGGAACCAAGGATCCGACGCAACTGGCATTTCACCACGTCGCGCAGTATCTGCGGACCGCGGCACCGGCACAACGTACCGTGGCCGTGCAAGAAGGCTCGAAACCGACCGACCGACCGACAGCCGACAGATCCGTTCCGCCTTTCTATTTGCAGCAAATCGATGCGGAAAACCGTATTGGATTCGTTTTCCAGAAACTGACGGAACCACGCAGTTTTGACTATCGCGTTTCAGAAACCAAGAGCTACAACGAACGATTGCGAATGCCCCAGTTTCCACTGACAGTGGATCAACGCGAGCAGATTGCCACGTTCGTGCTCGGGCTGATCGCGGACCCGCCCTCAGATAAATATGTTTATTCGCCGAGTCCCCGCCACCGGGCAATCGCACAAGGCAAGATGCTGATCGAAAAATATAGCTGTCAGGCATGCCACGTGCTGGAAACCGAGAAGTGGCGGATCGCATTCCCGCCTGACTACTACGGCCCGCAGGACGCGCCCCCAACGTTTCCGTTTGTAAAGAACCTTTTCAGCCAGCAGCAACGGGCGGAATCGGTGGCGATCGATCGTGGTGGACAGCGAACGGCAATTGTCGAAGGATTCCCGTCAATCAATGAAAGCGGCAAACCTCGGCTCCTGGACGATGAGGAGTTTCCTGTCGATGACGAGGATGACGAACCATACAACCTCGATAGGTTGATTCTTGCGTTGGACCTTTGGAAGCCGACTCTGTTGGACGGCCAGCCCTATCAAGTGGGCGACGTTCCCTTGTTGGTTCCAACTGAACAGATTGAATCGCACACGCCGGCTCGTGGTGGTGGTTTGGCACGATACCTATTACCCGACGTGGTCGAACGCGAGAAGAAGAACAACCCAAGTGCCAAAGGATCGGAAGCCTGGGGCTGGCTGCCGCCACCGCTGATCGGCGAAGGAAAAAAAGTACAACCGGACTGGCTTCACGGCTATTTGCTCGATCCGTTTCCAATTCGACCCGCAGTTGTCATGCGCATGCCCCGGTTCAATATGTCACCGCGAGAAGCCACCGAGTTGGTCGACTACTTTGCGGCGACCGAGGGAGCCGTTTATCCCTACGACTTCAATCGAGTTCAGCGAAAGACGCATTTGGATCAGGCCGATTC
>JAJSAJ010000853.1 GCA_024274855.1 Planctomycetota bacterium
CCGGTCGGCAACGTGCTCGCGAAGATCAATCGTATCAACATATTCCATGGCGATGAACAGTTGGTGATTTGCGATCCCCACTTCATGAAACTTGACGATTCGTTTGTGCTCCAACTGGCTCAATACACTGGCCTCTCGGAGAAACAACTGCAAAGCCTTCTCGCCATCTTGCTGCTTGGGCGTAATGATCTTCAATGCGATGTGTTCGCCCGTCCCTTTTCGGAACGCCTCGAAGACGGCACCCATCCCGCCACGACCAATCTCCCGTACCGTTTCGAAGCCCGGCACCTCGCATATATTCCACGGCTCAGAAGGCCGAGGTGGATTGGACCAGTAGCTTATCGAGGGGACTGGCCCCGATCCGATCGGCCCCAACGCATCACTTTCCACTGTCTGCTCGGCGACAGCCCCTGTCGGCAAGGCAACTGGTGGATCGCAAGTGACTGTTCGAGCCAGATGAACAACTTGGATCGTCAGCTCGGTCGCCCCCACGGTCACACGATCACCGTCGTCCAGAAACGCTGTGCGTATTCTTTGACCGTTGACAAATGTCCCTGTGCGACTGCCAAGATCCTGGACAAAACACTCCGGTGGATTCAGCTCCAACCGACAATGGTACTTACTGACACCCAGATCGTCTGGGAGAGCCAAGTGCGCATCAGCCGCTCGCCCCACCAGAATCGTTTTCGGTTCGTTAAACGCCGCGTGCTGCTCAGGATTCTGCCCACAACGAATTTGAACCTCGATGCGGCTGTCATTCGGTAACGCCAGAACGGTATCGGTTTGAGCTAATTCATCTCGCAGCACGTCAGATTGTCCGGCGAATCGAATCAAGTACTCGTCATGTGCCGGTCGATCACCCCAAGTGTGACGTGCGAGATACTCGACAGCAATCAGATCAACCGGGAGCTCATCAAGCGTTCCGAGCTCGACAAATCGACACACATAATGGTCCAGCAAAGGTCGTTGTGGAATTGGCTTTTGGGCTGCCTGAGCCTCATCCGCCTGATGCTCGGCCACCACGGCATCGGGACCAGCAGCTTCCCCAGAGTCGAACCACGCGGTGCGCCATCGGTATTCCATATCCGTCGAGATCAGTTCGACCAGCAACCGCTGTCGCATCGGGTTATCTCGAAGCCCCGTCTGCTCGACAAACTGATCGACCGAAGGCGTGTGCCCCATTTTCCACGCCACCGCGAACCGCTTGCGCTGAGCTCTTATCTTTTCGTCACTCATTTGGCCGACTCCTGACAACCGGCTGTACCAGTCATGCAAACCCGCCTCTTTACAGTATTCCCCTTGTCCAAGGCCGTTCGCATCACGGTACACTCCCCAGACGCCTGCTGTTCCGACCTCTTTGGCACGCTGATCCATCTTATCGCGGGCGCAGTGAATTGGGTAGATACGCTGCCGGGCCGACGGGCCGACGGGCGGGCAGGCAGGCGGAATCACCTCTTGCCGTTGCGAGTCAAAGCTTACAGACACCAGCTACCAGCACGTTCCCTCATCCCGGTAACCGTTCACGGCGAGAGTGCGTGGAGCGGCATTTGTCATTTGTCAGTGGAAAGAGTGTGATCCCGCTGCGCTGCCTCTCTCGATGATAAATGAGTAATGTCAAATGACTAAGGATAAATCGGGCGTGTGGGAAACGGGGAAAAACGCCGGTGCTAACGCGATCGCAGATGAAAACCCCGTGAACGACCACTCATCCCGTTTCCATCGGGCCAGTCCCGGTGGGATACCAACTAGCCAGCTACAAGTTGCGCTATTGCGGCTCGCCATTCAAGCCTACGGATTTGGGTGCTCTGGCCGCCAGTACTTTAACGTCAGGCTCGACCAGTCGGCGGCGGCAGTATAGGCGCACATCATCCAGCAGACCGTCAAAATGGTCCCTGACTCCCCGACCGGTGTTGATGGCACCGATACAAAGCGGGAACTCGAATCGCGTGAACCGATGGGGGGCGCCCTTGGGTCCTTCGTCAGAGTGAATAACACGCTGCTCGACGCCGTCAATAAAGATCTGAAGGATCTGCCCCGTAAAGTTCCACCCAACCGCTACATGGTGCCAGCGACCGTCACAGAGGTCCGTATTCCGCTGCGGGAACCGAATATACTGACGTACTTCGGAATCCCGAACATGAGCAATGAGATCTCCCGCGCTTCGCCGCGTTGCTCCTGGCCTGTCCGGGCGCCCATCGATGTCAATGCGTAATAAAGTGGCATCATCCGAGTTTTCCGATCCCAACAGGCACATCCGCTTCGTCTTATTTGTCGTCTTGATCCAGGCGGCAAAGCCGAGTTCAAGAACCCATAGATCCGAAAACTTGTTCGTGATTACATAATCGTCCTCGCCATCGAATCGCAGAGACCACGGATCGGCCAAATACTTGCTGGGGGGCACATCGTGAGACCAGACAGTCTTAAGATCCATGTTCATCAGCGTGCCATCATCCGGAAAATCAACCGAGTCCTTGACATCGGCACCGCTACCCTCATCGAATGCCCAGTGGGCAACCAAGCCCGTTGCAAGATTGGTCGGCATCGGAATCATCTCGGAAGACTGCACGGAATCGGTCTTGGATTTCACGCGTGCTACCGTTTTGTCACGCGCACTAATCGGACGGTCTGTTCCGGCGTTCGTTTGAGGTACCCGAGCAAGTGTCTTGCCGTGCTTTTCGATTGTCACGGTGCTGTCGCGTGGCACCTTAACCACGGTTTCCTGGCCGTTCTTGTTCTTGATTCGAACGACCAGCTGAAAAGCCAACACAATACAAACAAACAGCAACGCGCCCTGGGCGATGACCCACGGTTTCCGGCGAATTGCGGCAAGACGCGAACGTAGACTCAAACGCTGTGGCTCTGGGGCACGATTTTGCCTGGTGTCGACCAAAGCAGACGCTCTGGTTTTCACCGTGCTGCTGGTCGGAGCGGTTGGTGGCAAATCTGCCGGGCTCTGCTGATATCGAGCAAACAACGCAGCAAGACCAGCCGTCCGGCATCTGTCTTCGGTTTCAAGAGGCAGATTGTTGATCGCACTCGCGACTTCATCAGGTGTGGCGGGACGGTCCGCCGGATTTTTTGCAAGCATATTGTCAAGCAAAACAACCAGCGAGTCAGGCACATTGTCCCGACAATCGCGAATCGGCGGCACCGCCTTCTGGATGTGGCCGACCATCTTGGCCATTCGGCTTTGGAACTCGGGACCACTAAACGGCGCGTGACCGGCCAGCAGTTTGTAGAGCACACAGCCAAGACTATAGATGTCGGAATGGATGTCGGCCGTGTGGCTATCAAGGCACTGCTCGGGAGCCATGTAATCGGCGGTACCCATCGTCTGACCGGTCGCGGTCATCGCGATACTCGCCTCAGCATCATCGGCTGTGCCTCCGCGCAGCAGCGCCAGGCCGAGATCCAACACTTTGACTTGCCCATCGGGCGTCAGCATCACATTCGACGGCTTAATATCACGGTGGACTAGACCTTGTTCATGAGCGGCCTGCAGTCCAAGGGCGATTTGCCGAACAATCTCACACGCATCGGCGATCGCTAACGCTCCACAACGACGTATCAGTTTCGACAGGTCGACTCCCTCGACAAACTCCATGATCAGGATCGGACTTCCCTGGATTTCACGCGCGTCGTAGGCCTGCACGACATTCGGATGTTGCACCCGACCGACAGCCTCCATTTCACGCTCAAATCTGGCAACTGCATATCCGTCATCGCGGGCGTTAATCGGCAACACCTTTATCGCCACCATGCGTTTGAGCCGCGTGTGGCGAGCCTTGTAAACGGCCCCCATGCCCCCTCTCCCTAACTCCCCCAGAAGTTCGTAGTCGTCCAGTTCGGAAAACAGAGACAGCTCGGCAGCAGCAGCCGAACCGTGCGACCGATCTCTGCTCTCCGCCTCGTCGAAAATCGCCTCGGCACGGACTAACGCCTTCCGGAACTGCCGTTCTCCAAGAAACTGGTCCGCGACAACCGGAGAACGGATTTGGGCAACAAGGACATCATCCGACGTATCGATCTCCTGCAGTGCTGCCTGGCAAGCCGGACAGGATCCGATATGGTCGGCCACACCACGCGCGGCATCTTCGGAGAGTGCACCGACGGAGTACGCATGAAGATCTGTGCGACTCGGGCAATTCATGATAGCCATGCTTTAAACCTTCGCAATCATTCTTGGCCTTGTAGCTGCGTTTCGCATACCCCCGCGACTCGATGTCCCATCCGCGAGTTGCCCCCCGACTGGAAGAAGGCCGATAGAAGGCCCCGCGGCCGCTCAATAGATAGAACGCAGGCATTCAATTCGACGTGTAACACACTCCTTATCAACGTCCGTCAAAGCCCAAGAGCCATTCCGACACAGATCCAAGGCAATCGGCTTAGGATTCGCCAATCAATAACTGTCGCACTTTCCGCGTACAGACCCCCATGGGCTCGTCCCATGGGTGAATCAGTCTCGCAGCTAAGGAAGATCGTCGCACGAATGCCCCCCAGTAAACGCGACAACAATTGATCTGCCGGTCCTTATTCGCCCAACTGGTGCATCTCGCGACGGATCCGCCGCAACACTCGATATTTCGCCTCATACACGGCGCGGACATGCATATCCAGATCCGCCGCAATATCGGCGGCCTGATGCTCCTCAACCGTCAACCTCCAGAACGCTTCCCAAGTGCGAACTTCAACTTGCGTGCGAACCAACTCGAGTACTCGATGCAGCAAAGCGTTTTTCTCACCCGTATGAGCACTCTTCGCCAATAAAGTTGACGATAGGTCGGGAATCGCTGCCAATTGACGCTGCATCTCCGTTCCGCCCCGAGCTTGTGGACGCCCTTGCCGCCTTCGATAGTGATCGCGAATTTTGTTCCGAGTGATGGTAACTAGCCACGCTCGGAAACTACCTTTACCTCGCGCTCGGCGGTAGTCGCTCACATGCCTCGCGACCGCGCTGAATACTTCCTGAGCGACATCCGCCGCATCTTCCGCTTGCATGTCACACTGCCGGCACCACTTGTAAACCAAAGGACAATACAATTGGACCAGCCGGC
Source organism: Planctomycetota bacterium (assembly GCA_024274855.1). Taxonomy (GTDB): domain Bacteria; phylum Planctomycetota; class Planctomycetia; order Pirellulales; family Pirellulaceae; genus JAJSAJ01. Next base: position 5,055 of record JAJSAJ010000853.1, read on the forward strand.
GCCACGCATCGGAGTCCCCAGCCTTTACTTGATCGAGCAGCGTTGTGGAGGTCGATTCGCTGGCCTTGGACATTCGATTGCCTCCCGGCTTTCATCATGCGAAATGCTGTAGAGGGGAGTGCCGATACCCCCTTGGATCTGACGGCGGGAGAGACTGTCACACCGGAACTAGCCTATCACCGTTTCACGACGAGATCAACCTGCAACTGCGGCAGGCAAAGTGCAGCGGGGGATGGGCTTGCCGACCAACTCCGAGCCACCGCTCGCTCTTCCCTTGGCCCGCTCTAATTCGTCGTTGGACCGGTCGCTGGACCGTTAGCAACAACTTAACGACCATGGAAACTGGTGGCACCAAAAAACACGCAGTCCAAGAACGTTGGCCGTTCCAGGATCAGAGAAGGAACGACGCATCTGAGTCACACAGACTTCATTGGGAACCCCGGGGTGGCCAGCGTACGGCCGCTCTTGAGTACAAAAAACGCATCCGCGTTTTGCGTCCTCGCAAGTAACGCTCGCCCACGCGCCACTCCCCAAACAGCAATCGCCGTGGAGAGTGAGTCGGCAAGGACCCCGGAAGGTGCGAGGACCGAGACGCTGGCGACTTCGGTTGGCGACCGGCCCGTTTGAGGATCGAACAAGTGGTTCGACGCATAATCCTTGGAAAAGGTCGTGGCATAGTCGCCTGAGGTTGCAAGACAGCGTCCATCAAGCGCACAGACAGCCGCATAGGCGTCTTCATGTCGCGGATGCTGGATCCCGACTCTCCACGGCGAGCCATCGGCTCGCATGCCGGATGCGCCAATTTCACCCGTGTCAATCATGGCGGAATGTACGTGATTTGCGACAAGCACCTTAGCCGCACAGTCCAAAGCATAGCCTTGCGCAATTCCGTTCAACGTAACCAGAGTTCCGGACCCGTTGAACCGAATACCGTCTTCGCGAATCTGAACACGTCGATAGTTAATCGTGGCTCGTGCAGCCCGAATCGCATCAGCACTCGGCACCGATCCTGCCTGCTGTGCCTCGCGGAACAGCAACCACAGCGGCTGAACCGTAATGTCGAACGCTCCGTCTGATGATCGCGAAGTCTTTTCAGCAATCCGCAAGATTTCAACGAGCCTTGCGTCCGGCTGCGTCAATCGCCCGTCGCGATTCAATTGCGAAAGCTGGCTGTCCGGGCGATAGAGGCTCATCACAGTCTCGATGCGTTCGATCGCATCGAACGCGGCATCGATCGCTTCGATTGCCACCTTCTTGTCCGCATGAACGGCTGTGATTGCAATATGCGAACCGAGTGCCGTCGATGACTTCTTCACCGTTTGTAACCGAGCCGGATCCGCCGATTTCAGTCGCGGTTCGTCCCCATCGCTCAATCTAGCGAGCTTATTGCCGAAGAGCCAGCCACCACCGCCCACAAGTGTCCAAAGAAAACGGCGCCGGTTCTGTTCCATTTCTCTCCAACTCCTCGCACACCCACTGCCCGAACGATCACTCCACTTGGAAAGCTCGTACAATCGAGAAGCCACCCATTCGGGCGATTCCAAGCACGTGCCATGCTATCTCTTCAAAAGACGGTCGTCAAGCGCAAGCAACGCGTCGAGAATGCGGCAAGAAGCCAAAGGTCGAATCTGACATTGGGTGACCGACGGTGTTTATTGTCTTCAGCCTGCCTAGCACCCGCACTTCGGACACTGCATTGTCAGTCACTTGACGTGAATGACATCCCATATTGTTTTGCCCAACCACTTGTTCGCATTCTTGCGACCATGACCGGAATGCTCCACATCACCGAGTTGCCGCCCGTGAGGTTGATTTCAGATTCGGCCGGCAGACAACTCCCGTACGTTTTTCTATTCAAGTAAGTCGCTATGTTATTGGCTTATGCGGATTCCAACCGTTAGGGCTACTCACGGCAGGCAGTCCGTTTACCGGTTTCTGGCGGCACAGAGCAAGCTTTGCCGCTGACGGGAAGTTCGGCTCGCTGGAAACGCGACAGTGGTGCGAGGTTGTGCTAGTCGGATGGCGTGATTGTCAAGTCATAGCGCGTGCCTTGGTAGCTGGCTAGTTGGTGGCACCACTGGGACAGGGCCGGTGGAAGCCCTGTCAGGGGCCGCGTGTGGTGGTGCTGTTAGCCGCTTCTTCGATGGGCTACAAGCACGTCGCACCTCCGGGGATCTTCGACGTGGTGGAAGTGTACGACGCTCTTTCAGGTCGTCGACGGCGGTAGGTGGAGACGTGCCATCCGGGAAAACAACAGACCACCCAGGCGATGGCCGACGCACTCGGCCATCGGCTGGGTAAGTGGCGAAAAGGATTGGATCACATTGCGTTTTGACGAAAAGGCAGGCCATAGGCATGAAGCTGAACAATCAGAATACGTCCAACGACGCTAGTCCCTGCTATCCACTATCGGGCGCAGAGTTGGACAACGCATCGAACAAGCGTTCAAGCAGCCTGTCGATTTCCGTACGTGTTTCAGAATCCAGCTGCCAGCTGTTGGGCCGACGGCGCCGATCCGATCGAAACAGTCCTCGTTTGACCATGATGTGTTTTTCGACTGTCAGGAACCCATCCAGACCCGCCTGCAATTGGATCGCCACGATCGCACGAATCGGAAAACACACGCGATAGACGGCCTCTTCGTCGCCCGCGATCAACGCCCGCCAGAGGGCCACAATCCCGTCGAGCAGATCCACTCCGGGCATCGTTCCGGAAATCCCACGCCGGTAGGCATCGACCAGCAGCATCCCTCCCGAACCGTCGAAAATCCGCGCACGGTGACTCGTCGCATCACGCAACGCGGAAATATTCGGTCCAACGGGTGCTCCTTCGGGCTTAAACAGAATCTTTTCCGGCCCAAATCTATCGAGAAGGTTTGCGTAGAAAGAAATCGGGATCGATCGTCCCACGTACGATGAAGCGTCCTGAATAATCAATGGCAGCGCACCTTGTTCAGCCAACGTGCAGAAGTACTCCCAAAGCGCCTCTTCTGGAAGACCGGTCGTCACCGGTGGAATGGCCATGATCGCATCGCAGCCGGCTTCCTCCGCAACACGACTGAAGGCAAGTGCCTGCTTCGTGCTTTCAGCCCCGACACTGGCAACCACCACGCCACGTCCCGCGACCATCTCGACCATGTCACGGGCCAGCTCATTTCGTTCAGCAACCGTCAACCGCAGCACCTCCGAAACCATGGCCGAGCAGACTCCATCGGCACCGCACTGGAATACCCAATCGATTTCTCGCTGCAAGCTATCACGATCGATTTCATCGTTCTCGAGAAACGGCGTGTGTAGAATCGGTAACACACCTTGAATTACACGGGTCATCATCACTCCTTGTCAAGGAAACTTGCCCCTATGTTCCGAAATCGAACGGGCGAGGCTCCCGCCGAGTCGCCAAAGTGAGCAATTGCGAGACACCCGCCGAACATTTCGGCTCAGCAGGAGCTGCACGCTCTCGGGCCAACAACCGTCATCCAATTCCGGGGCATGCTCTAGGACGGAGACTCCCGTCGCTCCTGCCGAAACATCGCGTCCAATAAACCAGCCATGCCATCGATTGTCGCCTCCAATCCACCACGGGCGAACGGTGTTTGCCAAGCCTGATAAACGTCGGTATCGTAGGCATCGTCCGGAGGAAGATATCCAATCGACCCATTGATCAAGTTCATGCAAATCAACGTTTGATCGGGGAATCGATTTCGAAGGTCGAGCTGCAAACGCGAGTAGGCTTCCGCTCGGCTTCCAATAAGGAGGACGTCACCGATTCGCCATACCCAGATCGGCAGGGGGAACGTCGATTCGTCACCGATGGTCCGGCGGATGTCGCGTTTGCGTCTCAGCCGCTCTTGCAACGCACGGTCCTCGCACGTCCGTTGTTGCTGCTCCAATTGCTCCGCCGACGGCCATTCCTTCAGCGGCACGTCCACGGTGGCTTCTGACGCCAGTAGTTTTCGAGACGGTTTGACCGACTTGTGACGCCACACGGCCAGCGGAGCGCCCGATTCCACGACTCGGTCGAAGACCAGCCTTGTTGCGGGTGGTTCCATCCCCTGTAAGGCCGCGAGGACCGCATAGCCGAGTTGCCTGCCATGGCGGTCCGCGACCGACGTGTCACCCACGTATTGGTAACGGGGTGCCAAATCACCCGATGCGCCTTGCAAAAACAGTGCCGGCGCGCCGCCAGCCGACTCGATCGTCTCGCGCATCGCGCCGACAAAGTCGGGGGAAATCGCTTTGTTCTCCCAGGCCAATGTTGTCGGATGGCAAGCGTAGTTGACCAACGTCGCCTTGAGGACCCCGTCGCTATCCGTTACGCGACCGACAAGCAATGTGTCATCCGCTCGACCATGCGGATTGTAACCGCAAAGGACTCGCTGCCGCCCGTCACTCGGATCCGGAAAGTCACGGTTAGCGGCAAGCCCACATCTGCCAACCTGCCAGTCCAGCACCGCCTCGGTTGCGTTGGCGATCGCTTGTTCGGCCGCCTCTCGTGCCGCTCGCGCGACGCGCCCATAGTAGCCTTCCAGCAGGTCGCTGCCCGGTAAGTTCGGATCGGGATCAGTCAGCGTGACGGTGGAGTGCGTGTGGCTGACAGCGATAATCAACTGTGCGGATGGCAGCCCCAACTGTTCGAGCAAGCGTCGCCGAAACTCGCTGAACAGCGTTTCATTCCTCCACCAGCCCAAGTCAAAATCAAGCAAGACAAGCGGCCCCTGATCATTGTCTGCCGCAAGCGTCAACGCCGTGACGGCAAGCGGTCGGTGAATCGACTCGGCCCGGTCGTGTTCAGCGGCGCCCCAGTTTCTGGCGTAAATGCCAACCGGTGGTGTCATGTCGGACCGGGCAATCCCTATGCGTCCCAGGAATGCCTGATGTGATACCTCGGGGCGGCCCGGTGCAGGCTCCCGAACAAGACGTCCGCCCTCTTTGGCCCGCGTCATAAAAAAGGTTCCTTACTGCGAGACATCCAGAGGTTCAATGCGGTTCTCCCGAACAACGGGATGATCGCGACAAGTGAAACAGAATTTCGTAGCGTGTCCCACGTCAACAACTGCCTGCCACTTTCGGAACACCCTCTCAGAAAAACAGCCCCGAGAAAAGAACACACAGCCCGACAACAATCACCACAAACAGGCCCCACCACGTTACTACACTCGTGTACCACCGATCACCAAGTTCACTGAATATGTTCAGTTTCTGCCAATTGAATGTGAGCTGGTCAGTTATCTGATCAGGACGCGGCGGCGGTGTGACCAGGCTGACGCCGATACAAACAACGACGCAAAAAGCCCAATTGACGATCCCTTGCATTGCGTACGGTTCAAGTCACAACGCGTGCCCGGGAACAAATTGCACATACAGCTTCATCGCGATCCCAAGGACAAACCCCATTGAGACGGCAGTCAGCGCACCAAGACCGTTGATTCGTCGCCACAAGACTCCGAGCAAAAACACGGCTCCGAACGGCGGCGCGAAGAACGCATACAAAGACTGAATGTAGACGAACAGGCTTCCGCCCAACCGGTTGATGAAGCCGGCGATGACAATCGAAATGGCCAAGATGACAACAGACGATACCATGCCAATTCGCACGAGATGCTTTTCCCCCGCCGATGGGTTCAGCAGCCGCTTGTAGATGTCGAGTGTGAAAACGGTGGCAGTTGAGTTCAGCACCGAATTGACTGTCGACTGAATCGTACCGAACAGTGCAGCTAGAAACAGGCCTCGCAACCCGGTCGGAATGAGCGTCTGTAACATGTGAATGTAGCCCCGGTCGGCTTCGGGACGAATCTCCGACCAAGGCAGCTGCATCACTTCCGGATACCGGGCGAACAGAATCAGCCCGGGAACGACGACAATTGCCGGCATCAATATTTTCATGTAACCGGCCAGCACAATCCCCATACGCGCGTGGTACAAATTTTTGGCTCCCAACACCCGCTGGATCATGAACTGGTTGATCACGTTGTACCAGATACCGACGGAAAACAGACCCAAAAACAGGCTTGGCCACGGATTTGTCTCGTGCGTAACCGGCTGAATAACGGAAAGACGGTTGTACTGATCAACTCGAGCACAGTGCTGAGCGTTCTGTTGGACAACCTCCTTCCAGACACCGAAATGAGCCTGATTCCGTTCGATCATCACATTCCAGCCATCGATCAGCGAATGCTGTTCACCCGACAGAGCTAGTAATCCGAGTACCGTAACCATCAACCCGCCGACAATCATTACGATCACGGTGAAGAAATCGGTCCATGCCACGGATCGCAGCCCGCCATAAATCGCCCATGAACCTGCCACCACGGCCAACGCTATGATCGAAAACCACAGGTTCCACCCCAAAAGACTCTGTAAGGCAAGTCCGCCACCGTAAAGCACTGCAGCCAAGAACGCGACGACATTGCTGACAACCGTCAACAATGCAAAGAACTGCCGAAGGAGTGGATGAAACCGTTTCTCCATGAATTCGGGCGTCGTGAAGACGCGAGACGCGAGCAAGAACGGTATGAAAAACCAGATCAAGACGGTAAAGGACAGAACGTTGGCCCATTCGGCCATGGCAACACAAATGCCATACACAAACGCTGCCCCGATCATTCCAATGAAGTGCTCGGTGCTGATATTCGATGCGATGAACGAGCTGCCGACGACGTACCAGGGCAAGGTGCGGCCGGCGAGGAAATAATCGTCTGCCCCCGATTTCTCATTCCGACCAGTCCACAACCCGATGGCACACAGCACGACAAAATAGAGGCCGAAAGCCGTGTAGTCCAACAGCGTCAACGGAAAGGCAGCAAGCCCCTGCATCAGCCGACCTCCTTTCGTAATGTGTGTCCGCCACTTTGTTTCCAGGTATTGCGCCTTCCGAACGAAAATCAGAACCCGACGGCTCCGAATGCTAGGCTTTGTCTCAAAACCCGGAGAAGAAGTGTTTCCGGAAGGGCGAAGCTCCTGTTGAGCCTCTTGTTGTGTTGCCCAGAACGGCTCGGCAGGAGCCTCGCCCTCCCGTTTTGAGACAAAGCCTACTCTCGACGCAACACGGTACGAACGACCTCGGCATATTTCTCAAGCACGAGATAGTTGCGCAACGAAAAGCCATTGGTAATCAGAGCCTTTTTTGAATAGTCGGCCTGGTACTGTTTCGGATTCGATGGGTGCACACCGTCACGCGCGATCAATGTCGGTACGTCATACCCTTTATACTCGCGGAACTTCTCCAAGGCACCATCCCAATCGTCCGGCCTGCGCCGCATGATTTCGCTATGAAAGTCGATCAATGGTACCTGCAACTTCGTTGCAACACGTCTCGCCGCGGCAGCAAATGATGCAGCTTTTTCCTCGCGACCGTGACGCGGCGGGATCGTGCTCAGAATAACAACCGTTCCGTTGTTCAAACACCTCGACACGACATCCTCTAACGTCTTCTCGTAGTCTTTAACGCCGACGTTATTCAAGTCGTGCGTTCCGAACATCAAAATGGCAGCTTCGGGATTCCATTGGCGGAGCCAGTCGTCTAGGTTCTTCGACGCCCACCGAACCGTCTGACCGCTTTGGTTGCCGTACTTACCTCCCTTGCGGTCCCAGCAATCGTCCAGCATGTACTCCTTGACACACTTGAAATCCGCCAGCATTTTGGGCGACGCGTTGGCACGTTTCCATTTCAGCGAGAACCAGAATGCTCGGGAATCGGTGATCGAATCACCGAATTGAGCGAATGTCCCATGGTCGCCCGTGAATCGGGCGTGAACTTTGCACATCGGCCCAACCCAGCCGGCCACACGCGACTCCGACACGCGAGACTCGATTCCCTCGCTGCTCGCTGCCCCCTTGTCGACCGGCCCGTCCGACCGGACTGCGATCTCGACCGATTCGTCGACCGGGTTTCGGTCTGTTTCGATTTCGTACTCACCCGCCCCATCGAGTTCAATGGTTCGAGTCTTTCGTCCGGACTGGTCGGTCCACACATGGGTAACCACCACCGGACTTGCCGGCCGGGGGTTGTCCTCAACGCAGTGCGCGTAAATGCGGAAACCGTTCACTGCCGGCTTACCGACAAAACGGACGAATAACTTTCGGACAAGTTTGTCCAGCTGCACTTCGCGGGCGGCGTTATAATGCCAATGTCCCATATCGGTCGCCATGTCGGCCCGATAGATTTCTTTGAAGTCCGAAGGCGAGTCGAGGGCATAGGCAATCGTGTTGCGCGTTTTCTTTGCGGCTTCGCCCTGATAGGTACGAAAACTGCCTTCGGCGCAAAACCAGGCGATCTTCGTACCAGGTGACGCGTCGACTTTTGCCGTCACCGACCCTTGAATTCTTGCCGTACGACGGGTCGGATCATAGTCCGCAGGCAACTCGATTGTGAACTTCTTCAGTTGCTCGGCCTTGCTTGAATCGGGACAGACAGCCAGTACGCGAGTCTCCAAGCCGTTGTGATCATTGACGACAAACCGCATTCGATTCACGCCGGCACTGAGCGAAGGGAGTGAGGCCGGTGCCACTTGAACCCAAGTCGTGATTTCAAGTTGCCGAACTTTGGATACCTCTTTTCCTTGAAGCTCGATACGCAGCAAGTATCCGTATGTGCCCGCAACATGGGATGTCAGATCATAGCGTCCCGAGTCTGAATCGGGTGAAACGGATTGCCACGAAACCCCATGGTCCAGCGAGATTGACAGCCCGACGCCGGTCGCATCGATCTTCACGACCGACGCATCACAATCGTCATCGGTCGTCTCCAGCCGATTGACCCTCGGCACGATAATGTAGGGGGTTCGGATTTCAAACGTTGCAAAACCACTGCCCGAATCTTTCAATACCAGCCCGTCGGTGCTGGCGATGATATTTTTGCAGTCATACAGACCGTCGGCAAAATCGGTTGATGCGGCCGTCAAATTCGGCCGATAGACGAACCGGCCGTTGCCATAGTTATGAACCGTAAAGTGCCGGTGATTGGGTGCTGGACCGCGCGGCGGCGTTTCCATCAACCGTCGCATGAAGTCGCTCTTGTGATAAGCGGGCAGGTGATGCCAACGACCTCCTTGCGGTTTCCACCATCGCGTAAACGACTCGCCCTGGCGCAACACATAGTCCATTGTGTGGCCGGTATGATGGAACCCGTAGTGATAGTAGTATGGCGTCGAGGCGTAGATTTGTCGTGTTTTCCGCAGGTCATCATTCGGAAAGAACAACGGCCCCCGGCCGGCCCACAGACTCGCCTCGGTTCGCGCGTCGGCGAACGAGGCGAGCGTCCCGTTCGGACGTCGAAACACTGCGCGAACGTCCACGTCCAGGTAGTGCCAACTGTTGTTGTAAAACACCTCTGACGCAACATGGCGCCAATCGTTCAGAATCAGAGATCGGGCGTGGCCCAGCCCAATGCCTTCACAGACACCCTCCATAAAAGGTCCGAAGATGGCACAGTATCCATAGCCATACACATTGATCAACTTAACCGGGTCGCGCACTGTCGCGTACTCACTCAGCGCATCGTCGCCCTCCCGAACCTCGTTCATGTGAAAGACGCCCGTGCGTTTGTCGACGAGGTACTTGTACACCTCCCAGGCCCGCGCATCACCACTCAGATCGCGCCACCGATGAAACTGGCCAAATGTTTTCATGCTGTACGCGTCCGCGTTATTTGGCGAAACGACACGGGGAGCATACAGACGTCCGAAAGCTGACGGCGCAAACAACAGCGTCGCCAAGCCAAGCCAAAGACTGCCAAGAACAAAACGCATCACTCACCTCCGTTGGTCGGCACCGACATCTGTCAATGTGCGGCGTCGTACTCGATCAAAATCCGCCTTAACCCGAGCAATCCTTGCCGCATGTCCGAGTCCGTCTGGTGCATTGCCAGTCAAGTGCAAGTTGCCTCCGGCAGCGTCGACGAACGACGCGGAACTGTCCCGTGTTATGTTTCCCTCGATTTGGATAGTGCTTTGCGTCTCAATACGCACCGGAGGCCCACTAAGCAAGTTATTGACAACCGCCAACCCGCTATTGTCGTGAACTAGACGAATCAAACGTTTCAAGCGACTGGCCGGATCGTGGATCGTGTTGTGAGCGATCAGACAATCGGCCGTGTAGTCCGCAAGTATCCCGTTTTCGTGGCAACGAACCACAAAGTTATTTCTGACAATGCACCGCCGGCAATGAATGTTCGTGCCGGCACCTCGGCTGGAATTGCCCAAGCAGATCCCCGAGTCACAATCGACGATTACGTTTCGCTCCACCACGCAATCGACTGAATCGTGCCAGAGAAACACAGCACCACGTGCTTCACCCGTACGCCCATGGATTCTGAAAAAGACGTTGTCGCGAATTGTCCAGTGGTCTGCATGCATCACATCGATCCCGGCGATGTAATTGCCATTGAACGATTCGGCCGTGTCGGTTGGGTCGTCCCCAAAGGTCTTCGCCCGGTCGTTATAAAACAGGCAGTATTCGATACAACAGTCCTTTGGCGGCTTGACACTCGGATTGTCTTTCGGAACCCGTACACCTTTCACGCCGCGCTGCCAGATGTTATGAATCACACAGTTTCGAATCGTGGCTCGCTGGACCCCGTGGTTCGAATTGAACTTAAAGCCGTTGTAGCGGATATTCTGGATTGTCAGATCGGCAATCATCACGTCCTTGCACGCTCGCAGTCCCACCAGTTCGCCATGCCGGCTCTCCACGCCGTCCAACACAACTTTATCACGATCGCCCGAGGCGCTTCGAAGAGTAACACGATCGGTTGTCAACTCGAAATATCGGGGCATCCTATAGTGGCCGTCCGCCACAAGGATCGTTCCGCCGGGCCGCACGTCGCCCGCCGCCTTGAACAGCTGTTCAACGGTCGCCACACGAATAACTTGCCCCGTCGGAGTCGCCAGCTTCGGTGCTTTGGGCAACCATGAAACACTTAGTGGCCCGGCAAGCGTCGCGCCGCCAGAAATCATCATACCCAAGACGACGATAACTGTTCGAAACGTCTTGCAGCACATTGTATTCTCCTTGAGAAGACCGAGGAAAGACAGCCTGCCGGATTTGCGCGGCCGAGTTACGGACTGATAACCACATCGAAGCGATATGAACCGGAAAGTACGTTCAGCACAACATAGTTCGCCAGACGATGCCGCAGCGTCACTCCATGAGCGTCGCTTATAGGCTGGCCCGACTCACGCACTCGTGCATTGGCACCGGCTGGGACCCAGACAGTCGCGGTGGTGTTTGGCGGCACCGTGATGTCCCAGCTCAATCGCCCGCTGTCACGTCGCCAGTGACTGGCGATCAGTCCGTACGGCGAGTTATGCGTGGCCTTGACGAACTTCAAATCTCCAACGAGACACGGCTTCATAATAATGTGCTTGAAGCCAGGTTTGAGCGGATCCGCCTGGATACCGGCCAGGTTCTCATAAAGCCAGATGACCAGATCGCCGACCAGCATGACATGGTTGCCGGAATTCATTGCCGGATCCGCCGTATCACCATTCCACAACTCCCAAATCGTCGTGGCATCTTTCTTAACCATGTACCCCCAACTCGGGTAATCCGTCTTCGTGACAAAACCGTAGGCAAGATCCGATCGACCGCCCGATGTGAGTACTCGATTCAACCACTGGCCACCGACAAGTCCGGTCCCCACGTGGCCGTGGGTCTCGACGGTGATCTTTCGAACGAGATGATCGAAAACGGCCTTGCGTTGATCGTCTGGAACCATGTCGAAGGCGAGTGGCAATACGGACGTCGTTTGCGCGCCATTGTCGTACTGGCCCAACTCCGACCGAAGGTATTTGGCATTAAGACCGCGTTTGAGCCGCCCGGCCAAGTTCGTAAACCTGATCGAATCCACAGGCCGCCCGATCAACGTGGCGTAACGGGTCATCTGGGTCAAACAATGGTAGAAGTAGGTTGTGCCAAGAATTGGGCCGGCGGTCTGGCGAGCTGGGTCCTTTGAGTGAATCAGCTTCGGATCCTCCGGCGGCACGCACCAGTCGCCGTACTTATCACGGGGCATGATGCCGTCGTCCGTGATGAAATCGCTCATGTAGTCAATCCACTTGACCATACTCGGATACGCTTCGGTAATCGTTCGCTTGTCGCCAAACTGGTCATACAACATGCCCGGAATGATCACCAAACTGCTCGGCCATGTCACATTGTCTGTGTAGAGGGGCCAATAGGGTGGACAGACGTCCGAGATGCTGCCGCTTTCCTTCTGCGAGTCGACCATGTCTCGCACCCACTTTGCGTAAAGCAGACCGTTCTGGAAAAGAAACGACTCGCCTTTGCATTCGGCCGAACGGTCGCCCAGCCATCCTTGCCGCTCGTCACGCTGCGGACAATCGGTAGGAATACTGCGATAGTTGCCTCGCACACCCCACACGATGTTCGAGTAGATCTGGTTGATCAGCGGGTGCGAACAGGCAAAGTTCCCGGCCGTCCCGAGATCGTCATTCACCACACAACCTTCAATGGCTGTCAATGGCGGACGGCCCGGATAACCGGTCACTTCAACGTACCGAAAACCGTGGTACGTAAACCGCGGTTCGTAGACCTCGGTCCCCTGGCCTTTCAGCGTGTACAAATCCGTGACTTTCGCACCTCGGAGATTGTCAAGATAGAGAGTGCCATCGTCTTTCAGCATCTCCGCGTGGCGAAGTCGCACAACGGTACCTGCTGGCCCCTCGACGCTCAGGCGACACCAACCGACCATATTCTGCCCGAGGTCAAACACAAACAGACCCGGCTTCGGTTCGGAGACAGTCTTGGGTTTCAGATGTCCGGTCACTCGGATTGGCTCGAGCATCAACGTGACCAGCTTGCCACTCGGTGCGGAGACGACCTTTGCGGGTTGCCAGTCATGATCATCGAACCCGGCGCGGCTCCAGCCGGGCAGCTCGCGCCGCGCATCATACTGCTCGCCGTCGTATTCATTGTTCGCAACAATCGGACCTTCCGTCGTCAGCTTCCATGTTCCATCGCTAACCACGATATCTCGCGTCCCGTCCGTATACTCGATCACCAGCTGCAACAGCAGCTTCGGATACCCGTAACCAACCGTTCCGATCGGCGCCAACGCGCGTGGCGCGTAGAATCTTCCGTTACCGAGCCAGACACCCATCGCGTTTTCGCCAGCCACAACTTGTTGGGTAACGTCAAAGGTTAGGTACGGAACTCGCTTCGTATAGTCGGTCAACCCAGGCGACAGAACGTGGTTCCCCACCTTCCGGCCGTTGAGGTGCAGTTCCGACAAGCCCAGTCCACTGAAACTGACCACCGCGCGACGAACCGGCTTCGTCACGGAAAACTCTTTCCGTACCATGCGAGCGGCCAATTGCCGTTGTTCGCCGCCCACGGCAATGTCGCCCCAGGGACCGCCACCCATCGGTGCAAGCACCTCGGCTTCCTTCCACTTGTTGTCCTCGTAATCCACGGCCGTCCATTGTCCCGATTCTCGGTTCGATGCGAGCCAACGCCGGTCCGTCGGGATAATCAGAGGCGGACCGGTCGCAAACTCAATACGCAAAACCGCGGCCAGACCAGCTGGGTTGCGGTTCTCCCCCGCGTTCTTCACCCACGCAGCAACGACGTTTTGCCCGGCGCGCAAACTGCCGCCCACGTCCATCACGACGCCCAGCTTGAAACTGTGGCCTTTACCGGCATGGTCACCATTGACAGCCACCGCGAATCCGTTGTCGGCAGTCATCACCAATTGGGCACGGCGGACATCGCGATCAGCCGGCAACCGGAACGACCTTCGGAAATAGCGGGTTTCTGGCAACGCAGCCGCGGCAGCGTTTTCACCGGGATACCAGATCCACTTCGCCCCGTCCTTGACCAGCGGGCTTGCCGGTGCGGCCTTCGCGGCCACGTCCAGCCCGATCCACGTCGCCTGCCAATCGGCCGGCTCCAGCAGCCCCATCCCCCAACGAGCTGACTTGCTCCACGCCGACCGTTTGCCATCCTGATCCCAAACGCGAACCTTCCACCAGCAGGCCTGTGATGAAGCGAGCGACCGGCCACCATACGCAATATGCAACGATTGCTCCGACACTACTTTTCCGGTGTCCCAAAGGTCGCCTTCATCAGCGGCCAACGTGTCGGCACTGCCAGCCACCAGAATCTGATATGCCTCCTGTGCCGTTCCGCGACTCGTTGCATCCAGCGGCTCGAGACGCCAACTCAAACACGGCGCCACGGTTTGAATTCCAAGCGGATTCTGAAGTGACTCGCATCGCAAGTCCATCGGCACGACCACGGCCGCCGACACGGTTGAATAGGACGCGAGCCAGAACGTGAATGCGAAACACGAAGCTAAAAGGGAAGCGGCACGGGGTGTTCTCATGGCAAATGGTCCTACGTCTGAAACGTACGCACATCAGAACCGTTCGACGTGCGCCAAGCTAATTTGCGGATACTGTGAAAAACCCGCGGATGTCGTAGCCACGGACCCGACATTCTACCATACGAGTGCGCCAACGACATGTGACGCGTTTCGCTTTCTTCCAACCTACGGCGATTTGACGCCTGAGTCCGACAGGTCATCCACGCTTCTCAAACGCAGCGTCGAATGCCGAGTTGCTGGTCGGGAAGTCCAAGCGACGGACGAACTCACACGCATCGCGCGCTCCGTATTCGCGATCCATTCCGCTGTCCTCCCATTCGACCGACAACGGCCCCTGATAGCCAATATCATTCAACGCGCGGAGGATCGCTTCAAAATCGACATCACCGCGTCCCAACGAGCGGAAATCCCAACCGCGTCGTGGGTCGCCGAACTCTAGATGACTACCGAGGATCCCCGCTTCTCCCGTACGACGAACGATGACGTCCTTCATATGCACGTGGTAGATTCGATCGGCAAAAGCCCGAATGAAACAGACCGGGTCAATCCCCTGCCAAAGCAAATGGCTCGGATCAAAATTGAATCCGAATTCGGGCCGGTGCTCCAACGCCTCGAGCGCCCTTTGCGCTGAGCAAAGGTCGAAAGCAATCTCCGTCGGATGCACCTCTAAGGCAAATCGGACTCCGCATTCTTCAAAAACGTCAAGAATAGGATGAAAACGGTCCGATAGCAGCTTGAAACCGTCGTCGATCCACGCGGGTGGAACCGGTGGAAACGAGTAGAGAAGATGCCAGATACTTGAACCGGTGAACCCGTTGACAACTTCGATCCCCAACCGCTTGGCTGCCCGAGCTGTGTTTTTCAACTCCTCGGCAGCTCGCCGGTTGACGCCTTCAGGATCGCCATCGCCCCAAATCGTTTGTGGCAGCAACGACTTGTGTCTTGGATCGATCCTGTCCAACACGGCTTGGCCCACCAGGTGATTGCTGATCGCGTGGACCTGAAGTTGATGGTCGACTAACAATCGACGCAAATTGCCGCAATAATCGTCCTCGGCCAACGCGCGCTGAACCTCGAAATGATCGCCCCAGCAGGCCAGTTCCAAACCGTCAAAACCGATCGATTGGCACTTGGCAGCCAACTCGACTAACTGGATGTCCGCCCATTGTCCCGTGCATAGCGTGATAGGTCGCATCTAGTTCCCTCTCTTGGCTGATAGTTGCGTTACCTCTGGAATACCACCTAGAATCAGTTGGAATGCGGCAAGCTACCCGCGAAACAGAAAGACCGACTATGCCCATGACCCCGCGTGAAAGAGTCCTTGCAGCTGTCGAGCATCGCCAACCGGATCGTACGCCCCGCGACTTCTGGGCCGAACCGCCGACGTGGAAACGACTGCTTGCCTATCTCGGTCACAACGACCGGAACCGCGTCCTCGACGACCTGGAGATCGACATACGACATCTCAATGTGGCCGGCCCGCCAGAGCGTAAGGTCTGCGACGGATTGTACCAGAATTTATGGGGCGAACGCTACATGTACCGCGAAACCCCCTGGGGACCGATGCGCGAAGATGCCCCGGGAGCCCTGGCCGACGCCAAGGACCTTCGGGATATTGAGCAGTTCGACTGGCCCTCTCCGGATCAATTCGACTACGACCAACTGACCGACCAATGCCGACGCTGGAACAACCACGCGCTGCTTTACGGGTTTGCCGACATCTGGCAGAGACCCGCCTTGGTACGCGGCTGGGAAGGCATGTTTGTCGATATGGCCGAGCGTCCCGACTGGGTCCACTTCCTTGGCCGGACATTTACCGACTTCTACAAAGAGGACTACACGCGTGCCGCTGAAGCAACTGCCGGGCGAATCGATCTCTATCTGCTGATCAGCGATCTTGGCAGCCAGTCCGGACCATTGATCTCGGTTCCCATGTTTCGGCGGTTTATCGCGCCCTACATCCGCGAGATGGCAGATTGCATCCACGGTCTGGGAGGCAAGGTTCTGTACCACAGTTGCGGCATGATCGCGCCTTTTATCAACGACCTGATCGAAGCAGGAATCGATGTGCTCGATCCCATTCAACCAGTCGGGCCGGCGATGGCCCCCGAGTCGCTAACGGCGGAATTCGGAAACCGCCTCTGTTTCCACGGTGGTATCGACGTCCAGCACTTGCTGACTTCCGGAACGCCTGCGGAGATTCGATCCGAAGTGCGACGATACTGTACCGAACTTGGAAGTGATGGCGGTTACATCCTCGGTCCCACGCATCTTTTTCAGCCCGACATCCCATCTGAAAACATTCTGGCAGTCTATTCCGATATTTAGGATTCGCCAATCAATAACTGTCGCACTCTTCCGCGTACAGACCCCCATAGGGCTCGTCCCATGGGTTAATCAGGCTCGCAGCTAAAGAGGATCGCCGCCCGAACGCCCCCCAGTAAACGCGACAATAATTGATTCGCCGGTCCTTATTAAGAAAAATCGTCGGTACGGGGAAGGACCAAATCAGAGCTGAAATGGATGACGTCCAGCAGACTCTCATTCACAGGTGCGTCCGAGCCTGCGAAAAGCCTCGCCACAGGCATAGTAGTTCCGAGCCGACATCCCCATTACGCTGTATTCTTCGACATAGCCGATGAATCCGCCTTCCGGCACGGCCAGCAAATCGTAAAGCCGTTGTGCTTCCGCATGAATGTCCTCGGGAGTCCCCTCGATCGAGACCGTCTGGTAACTGATCGGCATCATGAAACACTGCCGCCCCCGAAGACGCCGTCCAACTTCGGAAATGTTGTTCACGTTCGGCTGCGAGATATTCAGGACATCGACGCCAATTTCGTGGAAGTCTTCCATGATCGCGACAAACTCGCCACAGCAATGATACCAGACGTGAAGCCCCAACTCGCGAGCCAGTGCGAATTGTCGCGCGTAACGCGGCTTGAACAAATCTCGCCACATTTCAGGCGAGACCATCAAGCCTGTCTGCGTCCCCCAATCGTCCGCCAAATGAACACCATCAAAGCCATGTCGCGCCGCCATGCGCATCAACGCAGATTCGAAATCAATGATACGATCAAACAGGGCGGCAAAACCCTCGGGTTCCAACAGAAAATCCTGCATTGCATTCTCGAACCCACGCAACAGTGTGTAAACTGTAAAACCGCTCAAATCGAGACTGGCTAGTCGGTACCGGTCGCCACATCGCTGTTGGAAAGCGGGCACTGCCGACATGCGCTCGTTTTCTCGCAAGTCCGGCACGCGACAATCGTTGGCAGCCGGCAACTCAAGATAGACCGGTTCGACAGGATGCCCCATCGTTCCGTCTCCGTGCTTTTCCAGACGATAGCCCCATTCATTGACGGACCAGTCCCAGGCATCAACCGAGCCATCTCCCGGTTCACCGAGCGATAGATGGTAGAGCATCACGTCGCCCTCGGCCTGATCACAGTTCCAGAACACGATCGGTATCTGGTCCGGATTACCGAATTCAATTGCGTGCTGGACACGCTGTTCTCGGATACGCATCGTCATAGGCCCAAAAGACTCGGCATCGTTGAAAGGTCTTCAGATGATTCCCCCGAAGTATCACACTCCGCCAGCTAACCCATTCCAAAACAGACTCGTAACCGTTCATGGAATGTAGGCCCCGGTTCGCTTCCAAGGGGTCAGACCCATTTTCGGCGACAAAATGCGTTCGCGTAAAGAAACGTTTTCTCCGCCGAAAATTGCGTCAGACCCCAGCAGCGTGAACGGCTACACAGACTCTTTACGAAGAAGTCTCCTCGGACGACACGCTTGGCGGACAACCTAAACACGAAATCACACGCAGTCACCGGGGACACACGGGCCGAGTGCGACACCACGTCCGTTCAATGGATATGCTCTACCGTTTGGGTTTGGCCGCGCGCTTCCCGGGCCGCCTCCGTCGATCGCGCAATGGCCAGTTCGGGGCGGCGGTACGCGCCCTTTTCATAAGAAGCTCGGCTCGGGCCACAAGATCCGGATGCGCAGCCGCCACCTTCGTTGTCTCGCCCATATCCTTCGCTAAATTGTACAGCTCAATCGACGCGGAAGGCCTCGGTAGCCCGTATTCCCTTTTTCGTCCGGTGCCGCATCGCCATCAGTATAGCATATTCTTCGCCTGTCTTTGACGCAGCTTTCCGGGGGACGCAATGGCCAAATCTCAAAAACAGTCCGTTCAGACACGAGACTGAATGGACGAACGCCCTGGTTTCTTGTTACACTTAATACGCGTTGGATGGCCTTGATCGTTAGCCGGTCCAGCAGCGGGCAAACAGGTTCCGGCTGCAGTTCCAAACCTCTTGTAGTGTCCTGGATTACACCATGTCCCGCTCGGCAAGCGGGACCTACCTGGACCACCTTACGATCAAGGCCGCGTTGGATGGCAAAGCGGATAGGCGATATGGCGAGGTAAACGAGCGGGGGAGTGTCTCATGCGGCGGACATCAAGACGTGTTTTTCTGTGGTTTGTTTCCAGCTCCATGTTAGCGATAGCTACAGACGCGTCCGCCGGACTGTTTTCGCACTGCA
>JAJSAJ010000068.1 GCA_024274855.1 Planctomycetota bacterium
CCAGCTTGTCCTCAGGTCCACACGGAACCATCCCTCGCTATTCATCCTATGGAATCGGCAAGGCGACCTCCTACCAAACTCCTCCTTGAGATCATACTGCGCCCAGGTCTTCCCCAAATCCAACGAGACGATGAATCCCGTACCCATCGTCGACGCCGGTGCACAGTGTGATGCCAGAATTACCCCGTCTTGGATGATCATGTTTCCCGATTCGACACCCGGATTGAATAACCGCGTGTGTGCCTTGGGATTGGTGATGTCAGCCGGATCGCACCGAAAGACACCTCGGTCATATGGCTTGGGTCCGTTCGAGTCGCTGATCCAATAGAGCTTCCCATCGACAAAACTGATCCCACCGGATTTAAATCGGGAGTTCGGTGCAACCGACAGGAGGACTTTCCAATGCCATTGATCCTTGCTTGCTTCATAAGTACCCCTCAACCAATGGCACTCGTGCCCTTCTGGTTTCTCATGGTCACCAGTACAGGCATAAAACGCATCCTCAGCCGGATTGTATGCGACGCAATGAACGTGGCGGCAAATGACCTTGTTTTGGGGATTGCCAAGCCGCGTGCCTGTGTTGCCACCACCCCCGGTTCCGTTGTCACGATTGTGAGGATTCTGTCCGAACGAATACGCGATGTTCACGGTCTTTCCGTTGTCGGTCGAATAGTAGATATTGACCGGCGACGCACCACCAATCACGTTGCAATAGTTTCCCCACACAAGCATCTCGGCGCCGTTCACATCCCACGTGTTTTCTCCCGACAGGCAATGGAAATACCAACCGGGGCGGTCAGTGTTTTTCGGCGTGTGTGGAATATAATCGGACCCGTCGGTATCCTTGACCGTGATCTGTTTGAACGTCTTCAGACGGTCGGTGCTGAGGTACAGTTTCGCAAGTGCGCTGAATAGAATGTTTCCATTCTTCAAAATGCAACTGAACACGATATGCTGAGCGTCGGGGAACGCGGCACTATGCGGCCAGGTGTGGCCATTATCTTCGGACAGGAACACTTTTCCATCCGCAAAGCCAAACGCCTTGTTGTCGCGCTGGGAATCGACAAACAGACCTTCCGGCTGCCGGCGATACCAGAAACGATCCGTCGAAGGGAAATCTGAACTGGCAGCAATTGAGTTCCCACTCAGCGCAAGTGCACCAGGCATCAATATCCCGCCAGCTGCCACCGCCGTTGTTCCCAGGAACCGACGGCGAGTCACTCGGTATTGTCGCATCGTCATGGTATCTTCTTTCGTGTTGAGGTAGTCAGTAATGGCTTCCCACGAACTGCGTACTACGACCGTACGTTCCAGGTAGATCGTGCTCTATATCAGGGCGTGTCATTGGACAAATCAGAAAATACTCTCCACAACCATCGTATCTCCTGAGCGACCCAGTCACAAGCAATCCAGGCCACTACATACCACACATTGGCCGTCACCAGATCGTTCGCACGAATCCAGTGGATCCTCGCTGTGGCAATTGGTCTGTTGGCACACTACAATTGCTGACGACGTTCGCATAAAGGATCAGCGATGCCACGCCAAGGCTCTGGTGTGCCGGCGCTCGCGTCGGGTGCTCACCGGTTGCCTGCGTGAGTCGAGCGAGCTGATCACAACGGATCTTCACTAATACAGGTTGCGTGACTAACGACTGGACGGTGGTTTATGAGCCGAAATTTGGTTTGTCTTTCTCTTTTGATTACTCTTCTGCTCAATGTGGCCGAAGCCGAGGACTTGAAGCAAGGCCGGTCATGGCGAGATTCCACTCCGCTGACAGGGCAAAACATCGTGCTTGCAATTGACGGAGGATCATTTGTGCGCGTCGATGTGCTGGGCGAACAGCTCTTCCGTGTTCGTCACTGCAAGACCAGAGGGTGGACGGAATCGGGGTTGAATCGCTATGGCGTCTTCAGGAGCGTTTTTCCGCCGGTTACGTTCCAGCGGTCGGAACGCAACGGTGTTTATGCGATTGCCACCAAGAAGGCGAAACTGACCGTCAGCCGCAAAGATGGAGCG
>JAJSAJ010000854.1 GCA_024274855.1 Planctomycetota bacterium
AAGAAGTGGCATGGCACCTGGCACCTCCTGGCACCTATCACCTATTGAGGGGCAAGATTTCCGGCGTGTTGCATGCGGCGCTCGGCTCGATCCATCGATCCACGCATTTGCTTATGATGGGGATACCAGAGGGGGATACCAGACACCCTGAAATCACCCTTCATACAAATTCGGGGAAGCCAGAAACACAGATCGCCGTTGCCGGAATGAAGCAGGCTGCAACGGGAGTGCAGAAGAAAGTCAATTGGGATGTCCTCTACGCGAATATCCTGGCTCACGTGGTCTTCTATCTAGTATCCTGGGTCATCACGACGATGTCTTTGAATTGCGGCACAATACTGCCGCGTTGCGGTCACTCGGGACTTGAAGACCATTGCCTCTCCTGCACCCCTTGCCCCAACAAATGTACTACTCCCCTTTGTTCTTCTCCGTGGTATACTCGTGGTGAGGAGTAAGAATAATGGTCGAAATCAAGTACACTGGTGATGCACTTTGGGAAAGGATTGAACGAGCCGTGGAGAAAGTGAAGGACCGTTTGCATCGCGTGACTCGCGCGCTTAATGCGGCGAGTATCCCCTATGCTGTGATTGGCGGTAATGCCGTGCAGCACTGGGTTTCTCAGGTCGATGAGTCGGTTGTACGTAACACACGTGACGTTGATGTCATCTTGAACGAATCGGATTTGGAACGAGCCATCGCCGCACTGGAAACCGAGGGGTTCATCTATCGTCACTCCGCCGGAGTGACCATGTTCTTGGACGGACCGGACGCCAAAGCACGTGACGCCGTGCATGTGGTGTTTGCCGGCAAAAAGGTACGGGAAGAATATCCCGAGCCCGTACCGAGAATTGACCAGTACGAACTCATCGACGACATTCGTATCTTACCGATCGAACGATTAGTTATGATGAAGTTGACGTCCTTTCGAGACAAGGACCGTGTTCATCTCCGAGATATGATTTCAGTTGGTCTCATCGACGAAAGTTGGCTTGAACGACTGTCCCCGGAATTGCGAATACGATTGGAGGAGCTGCTCAACGACCCGGACGGTTGATGTTCCGCGTATAGCAGGGACGGCAGATTCGACTGCATTTCAGGACACCCATTCAAGAGCACGCTCATGTTCCGTCCCCCTCGTCCTGGAATAGCCGCTTGGCGAGTGACTATCCTGGCAATCTCAGTGAAGCATCGAGCCGATGGTTCCCTCGCGGCGATCGTTTCCTTTGAGGCCGCGGGAGCAGACGCGCTATCAGCCAGAGTTTGTTGCGGGTGTCCGATCCAGATTCTTGGGAATCGTTTTCCGCTGGCCCGTGCGTAGCGAACGGGCCGTCCATTTCACAAGTTTCAGATAGTCGTCCAGCGTGATCGAAAGCAGTCCCTGATCCGTGGCACGCTTTCCCGTGCGTGACCGGAGCGCTGAATCCGCGTCACGCTCGGTCTTTGGATCCCGCGTCAATTTGCCCATCCACTGATCGGGCCGGTTGCGTGCATTGGCCCGTTGCTTGCGGGCCTGCAGGGGGCTTTGCGTCGAGTTGGTAGCCATCGCGGTGACGTGGCACACATAAAGAGTCCTGACCCCTTTTCCCCCGTCGCGGGCAAGCACGTCACAGACAATCATTTCGCGGGCAATGTTCTGACAAAGTCCAGGGAACACTGGACCCAGTTTTGCAACTGAGCGTCGTTCTCCATGCCTTCGGGGGCAATCAGTACCCAGCCCCTCATCGCTCGACCTGGGATATCTAACTCGCCAACAAAAGGCTCTTGCAATGCACTCTGGTACCGTTCTAAACCAACGCGCGCGATGAGAGAGTCCTGCCAGATGCCAACGCACATATTGCCATCGAGCAGGAACCCGATTCCACCGAACATCTGCTTATCTGCGATACCTCTGAGTCCGGCTAGTTGTTGGCGAATTCGCCGAGCAAGTGATTCGCTGTAGGCCATTGGTTCGTCCTCTATCGTCCAGAAGTCACGACGAGTGGCCAGTATAATGTGTTTGCATCCGTGCTGCACGCTACGAGCGGATGATTGATCAGGGAAGGGAAAAACGGCCCAAGAGTGCGTGTCTTCCCACTATCGAATGTGGTGCAGCTACGTCGATCACGCCCCTTTTGTGGCGAGGCCATTTCGATTTGAGCTGGTGAGCGGTCGACTCCACCCCAGCGTTGCGGAAACCCCATGTACGATGGGCTTTCAGTCGGTCGAGCATCGGATTATCTGAACTGGCGAGATTAGGATTCGCCAATCAATAACTGTCACACTGTTCCGCGTACAGACCCCCATGGGCTCGTCCCATGGGTGAATGAGTCTCGCAGCTAAGGAGGATCGCCGCACGAACGCCCCCCAGTAAACGCGACAACAACTGATCTGCCGGTCCTTAGCTCCCATAGCTGATGCGGAATGACTTCTGATGCCATGGCGATAACTCCGACTTGGGCCTTCGGGCAACGGCCTGCAAGGCCATCGTACCGTCATTTACTCGCAACCAAGAGGTCAAATCCGCCGAGTCTGGGCCCAATGCAGCAACGCCCCTCGAATCGACGATTCGAAGGGCGTTTACTGGTGATCGATTACCGAGGTCAGGCCTAGACGACCAACCGAACGGACTCGGCACACGGCCCCTTGGGACCGCTTCCGACCGCATATTCCACCATTTGACCTTCACGGAGCTCCTCGATCGTCGCTCCCTGGAGGGCCGAGTGATGGAAGAACAGGTCGTTACCCCGATCCCCTTCAATGAACCCAAAACCTCGATCCGAAACCAACCTCTTGATTTTACCTTGTGGCATTCCTGCTCTCCAACGTAAGTACCTTGGGGCAGACGGCACCACGGCAATGCGCGGGCCGCACCCCGAAAAAGAAAGCAGATGGAGCCACAAAAAACTCGAGCGGGAACTTACGGAGAAGCTCTGCTACACAGAATGGGGCGGGAAGAGAAGAACAACCCAAGGGCGTTCAGACCTGCATCTTGTCTCTGCTCGTCACGACTCTCGTGACAAATGAAGTATAGGGGGCCGTGAGCCCAAGGCAAGAGCCAATATGGCCACTTTGGGGACTTTTTCTCGTTGCGCCCCCCCCTTGCCCTTTCGCTCAAACGTCACGTAGCTCGCTGCCTCGAGCAGAAGGTAGAATGGGTCGAAAGAACCGTGGCCGCTCGGGCCAAGCCTGAAATACTCGATCCGACACGCTTCTTCATGGCGTTCGTCGTTGCTGGAAACGGACTAAGCATCACAGCGTCGATTACTAGGTATTTAGCATGGGAGATTCCGTGTTTATTCGCCGACGGCCTTGCGGTTGGGCGAACAGGCAGCGGACCGCTCGCTGAAAGAGCCTACGCGACAGTGGGAGACCGGATAATGAGCTGGTGAAATGTGCTTGGCATGCCGAAAAAAGCCATCGCGGCCCGCTCCTGCTGGTCACTGCGACTCTGTCAAACACTTAACGTTCTTTGACGCTAGTAATGCTGATGGTCCTTACAATATGCGCGTGGTAGGCGCCGTTGCCAGGCAATAGACTCTCACGCGGAATTCGCCTGCTGGATCTCAGACTCCTGCCGATTATGCCGGTTCTCCGGGTTGGAGTTCCCTGCCAAACGCCCGCGGACCTGTCTTGCTATCTTGGCCTAGACTTCTAGTGGCACATTCTCTGCGCCGACTGTGCGCAAAGAACTGCCTGCTTCCACAGACATCTTTTTTGATAGGTAACGCTGTGTCGATCTGGAATCTGCTACAACGGGTGGGATCTACAATGAATCAGGCTCACGATGGTAACGCGGCCGCGTTCGGCGGAAAAGCGAAGGAGCGGACAATTCGCCCGCTTGACCTGCTCGAGTTGGAACAACGGGTCATGATGAGTGCGACTCCAATCGCACCTGAGATGGTGCCAGACGCGGGAGCCGACCTGGCACTCCAAGTCGATCAAGATTCGACAACCGCCGAATCCTTGATTCAGGACCAGACCGATCAGTTCGTTCTTTCAGACACGAGCGTGACGGACAGCAATACTCCCAGCGGCACACTGTCCGAGCAACAAACGGCCAACGATGCCGACGTACGCCATGAATTGGTTTTTGTCGATACGGGGGTCGACGACTATCAGCGTCTTGTCGACGATCTGCAAGCCGATAATAACGGCGATCGCGAGCTGGAGATCGTTTTACTGGACAGCAGCCGGGATGGGATCGAACAAATCAGCGACGCACTGTCGACCAGGAGTGATCTGGACGCAATCCATATTGTTTCTCACGGTACGGACCGAGCCCTGAAACTGGGCGACACGTGGGTGCAAGCGGATGATCTAGCAGCCTACTCGGGGCAAATCGCCGCCTGGGGTGACGCGATGAGTGCCGACGCGGATCTGATGCTGTACGGGTGCAATTTGGCTTCCTCCGAGGGCGGCCGGACACTGATCGAGGGACTCGGCGGTCTAACCGGCGCCGATGTGGCCGCAAGCCTGGACAATACAGGCAGCACGTTGCTCGGTGCCGACTGGGACCTCGAGTATCAATCGGGCCCCATCGACACCAACGTGCTATTTAGCCTGGACGTTCAGCAGAACTGGACCGGACTGTTGGACACGTTCACCGTAACCAACACAAACGATTCAGGTGCCGGGTCACTTCGCCAGGCGATCATCGACGCGAACACACTGGCGGGAACAGACACGATCACGTTCAACATCGCAGCAACGGATGCCAACCACTACTACTACCAGGATGATGGGATCACAGGTCAGGTCAGCTCGGGCAACGTGGTCAACACGACCGAATCAAACGATTCGAATATCGTTGGCATCGATCCGGACTTTGCCAAAAGCTGGTATTCGATCCAACTTGCGTCCGCTTTGCCGACAATTACGGACTCCGTCATCATTGACGGCACCACGCAAACGGGCTACACCGATTCACCGATTATCGAACTCGATGGGACGTCAGCGGGATCGGGTGTTGATGGATTGAGTATTACAGCCGGTGGGTCGACAATCGAAGGCTTGGTTATTAACAGTTTCAACGGTGACGGTATCAGTATTTCCACAGGAAGTGGAAAC
The DNA here is from genome assembly GCA_024274855.1 of Planctomycetota bacterium. Taxonomy (GTDB): domain Bacteria; phylum Planctomycetota; class Planctomycetia; order Pirellulales; family Pirellulaceae; genus JAJSAJ01. The sequence continues at coordinate 5,047 of JAJSAJ010000854.1, forward strand.
ACGATTCAAGGCAATTACATTGGTGTGTCCGTCGACGGAACCATCCCACTTGGGAATAACGGTTCGGGGATCTGGATTACCGACTCGTCTTCGAACAACCTCATTGGAGGCATTACGGCAGGCACCGGAAACATCATCGCGAATAGCCAGACCAATGATGGTGTCACGATCATTAGCGGAACAGGGAACAGCGTACTCGGCAACGCCATTTTCTCAAACTACTATCGCGGCATCGACCTTGAGGATAATGGCGTCACCACTAACGACACGGGCGATAGCGACGCTGGCGCCAATGACCTGCAGAACTATCCTGTGTTGAACTCGGCGGTCGTCGGAGCCTCCGATATCACATTCCAAGGCACACTCAACAACGTCGCCAATACGACGTTTCGAATTGAATTCTTCAGCAACCCGCTTTCCGATGGGAGCGGTTATGGAGAGGGACAGGTCTATCTCGGTTTCGCGAATGTCACCACGGACGGCAACGGTAACGCAATATTCAATGAAACGATCACCGCATCGGTATCGGTAGGTCGGTATACATCAGCCACGGCCACGAATCTGTCGACCAGCAGCACTTCCGAGTTTGGCCAGAGTATTGTGACGGTCTTGCCCAATCCAGTCCTCGACTTGGATGCCAACAACAGCTCCGGCCAAAGTGGATCGGATTTTGCGGTGACATTTACCGAGGGGGGCGGACCGGTCGCAATAGCTGACACAGACGCGAGTCTGACCGATCCGAACGACACAAATCTTCAGTCTCTAACCGTGACCATTACGAATCTCTTGGACGGAGCAAGTGAAGGACTGTCAGCTGATACTACAGGGACGTCGATCGCCTCCAGCTATGATGTGGGCACCGGTGTATTGACTCTGTCCGGTTCGGATACCGTGGCCCACTACCAGCAGGTGCTACGGACGATCACTTACAATAACTCCTCCGAAAATCCGATTACGACAACCCGAACGATCACGTTTGTCGCCAATGATGGGACGGATGACAGCAACGCGGGCACGACGACATTGAATATGGTCGCCGTCAATGATGCGCCCGTGTTAGACCTGGATGCGGACAACAGTTCGGGTCAGACCGGTGCGAACTTCGCAGCGACCTTCACCGAGGATGGTGGATCGGTGCCGATTGTTGACAG
>JAJSAJ010000855.1 GCA_024274855.1 Planctomycetota bacterium
ACATCGATTGTAGACGTGGTAATGTCCTACCTCGTCGCTTGGCATAACGATATTGCGATTGGGGCGTGCCATCGTCGTGATTTCGCGTGTCGACGTGAAACAAATGGTGAGGTTCCTATTAGCAGAATCAACTTTCAGCACAACCATCCCTCAAAAATCTGGCAAGAAATCGGTGAACACCGACAAAAACCTCGCATTTTCCATCGTCATGCGATGAAGGAGAATTGCCTTGCCTTCCCATCTTGCCGCAAGAAGTGGCATGGCACCTATTGGCACCTATTGGCATTGCCGGCCTGCAGCGCGAGGGTGCCGGCGCCGCCGCCACGTTGACCGAGACGGTTCGAAACATGTATGGTTGGAATGTGATGCAACCGTCGGCCATCGATCAGCAAATGTGGAACGAGACGTACGAAGTCTTTATCGAAGATAAGCATCACCTGGCCATGCGAGACTACTTCGAATCCAAGAACCCTTACGCGCTTCAGGATTTGACGTCGGTGATGCTGGAGACGGCGCGCAAGGGCTACTGGACTCCGTCCGACGACGTGCTCCGAGAATTGGCCCGGGTCCATGCCGAGCTGGTGGCCAAGTTCGGTGCCGCCTGCTCCTACGAAACGTGTGGCAACCGGAAGTTGCGGGAATTTGTCAATGCCCAGCTCGTTGCCCCCGGCAGCGACGTCCCCGCCGATGTCGTGGATGCCTACCGAGCCGGTTTGGCCGCCGTGCTGGAGTCGGCGACTCCGCTTCCCGACGTCGAAGGCATCGAGCTGGAAGAAAAGACGGTGCAAGTGGCACAGCGCGAACTCATACCTCGGCCCGCCCAAACAGCGTTGCTCGCGGGCTGCATCTTGATTTGCGTGCTTGGCACTTTGGGCGTGGGGGCGCGACGGTCCAGGAAAACGACGTTGTGAACCTCGCCATGTTGCCTGCCGGTGACGAATACTCGTCTCGCGCAATTCGCATGTTCCCGACTCGTTCCTTCGGCATTCGCCGTTCAGCCGCTTGGGTTTCGCGCAACACCCGCGTCGGAGTTTCCTGTTGTTCCACTTGGCGGCCGCGGCGGCGGGACGACTCGACACGAACAGCGGTCAGTCGAATTGTCCGTTTGTTCGCCGCGGCTTCGGAGCAGTTGACAAGGCACGTAATTCCGCATCTAATTCCCAATTGGCCGATGGTACCGAACAATGGACGCGTTCGGGACGATTTGTCACACCCCGGTCTGTTCGTGCATCCCCGACGGCCGCTGTTTCGGCGGCGAGTCATGTCACTCCACTTGCGTTCACGAGGTTTTACATCTTGCGGATTCATGCTATTGCTCGCATCTCGCTTTTGCTGCTGTGCGCATTTCCGGTTGCCGTCGCGGCGCGGGAACCCCAAGTTCCGGCCAAACCGTTGGCTCGGCTCGAATTGGCCGCCGGTGATGCGATCGTGTTTCTGGGCGACAGTATTACGCACCAATGTCTCTACACGCAGTACGTTGAAGACTATTTCTATACTCGCTATCCAACGATGCGGTTGAAACTACATAACGCGGGTGTCGGCGGCGCGGTTGCATGGGACGCGTTGCAGCGATTCGATGACGACGTGGCAGCATATCATCCGAAATATGTGACGATTTTGCTGGGCATGAACGATGGACGCTATTGTCCGTACAATGAAGAGTTTTTTGGAACATACCGCAAAGATATGACAACGTTGCTCGACAAACTCAAGGGCATCGGCGCCACGGCGATTCCGATGACTCCGACCATGTTCGATGCGCGAACGCTCCGATTGAGCGTTCACAGGAAAACGTGGGCGTCCGATTCCATTGCGCTCTACAATTCAGTCCTCGCTTATTATGGCACGTGGCTGCGCGATGTCGCCGCGCAACAAGGCCTTGGATTCGTTGATATGTGGAGTCCGCTGAACAACATCACGATGCAACAACGAAAAGCGGATGCCGCGTTCACGTTGATTCCCGATGCAGTGCATCCGAGCCCACCAGGTCACGTCGTCATGGCCGCGGCCATGGTCGAGGATCTCGGGGTGCCGCGGCAACTGTCGTCCATTCGTTTGGCCCTGGCGGCTACAGGCAAGAACCGGGTTCAGGCCGCGGGTGGCACGGTGTCCGATCTCGCCGTAACCGATGACAAGATCGAATTCACGTGGTTGGCCGACGCCCTGCCATGGGTCGTTCCCGAAGACGCCGCCTTGGGCGCCGAACTCGCTCGCATGGGACACAGGTTCAGCCGCGAAGCGTTGACGATCACCGGCCTGCGCCCGGGCCGTTACGAACTGACAATTGACGATCAAAAGGTAGGCACTTTTACCGCCGCGGCGTTGGCCAGATGCATCGAACTGCAGAACAATCCAAAGACACCCCAATATCAACAGGCATTGGCTGTTGCCGAACTGAATAAACAACGCAATCTCGGTCCGGTCCAATCGCTGCGCAATGAATGGGGCCGGTTTCAAGGTTTCGCGCGTGTGCGGCCCGCCGCGAAGGAAAACCCGGACAACCCGCAACTGGAACAACAAGCCGCCGCAACGGCCGCCAAGATCAAAGGATTGGCCGAACGAGTCGAGAAGTTGAACGCCGAGGCCAAACAGATCGAGGACAAGATCTTCACCGTCAACCGGCCCAAGGCAAGGCGCTATGTTCTGAAACGCCGGTGAGCGGAACCTCGGAGCAACATAATGGGTGGGCTCGACCACGTCGTTTTTTCCGACGTTCCGCCCGATGCCGGCGGGCGTTCCCTGAAGACGAAACTCGTGAACCCCGGACACATCAATCTGGCGCGGCAACTCGTCCTCGAGTCCGGACAAAGCCTGGAAATCACGTCCTGATTTTCCCCGATGTCCACCAACAGGCCAGATCATCCGTTCCAGTCCCTAGCGGTCCAAGTGGCCGATGCCATCCGCCAGAGGCTGACGAAGGGGACCTGGCACGACCAGCTTCCCGGCGAGAACCGCCTGGCGGCGGAGTTCAAGGTTTCGCGTCCGACCGTGGCCGGGCTCTGCAAATCCTCACCCGGGAAGGGGTGCTCCTTCCTCGCAAAACCGGACTCGAGCGCCGGGTCTGCCCGGACTGGAAGGATCGACTTTCGGTGTTAGTTCTGTGTTAGTTCTGGGGTCGGACTTGGTTTTCGGTGTTCAGCAGTTGTTCTTCAAGTTGTTCCACTCGGTTTCGAAAAACTCTCGAATGGGATGCGCGTTTCTTGAATGGTGACTGCCTTGACGCGGGGAATGAGTCGGCCTTGCAAGGTGGGATCTTGTTTTTCCGCCAATGCCACCACCCTTTTCAGAAAATCCTCGGACCCGATGACCCATTGGGCTAGCGCTGATGTGAGAGGATCTTCAATTTCATCGGCTAGCCCCGTGGTAAGTCGCTCGTAGTGGCCCTCATCGTGAAATATTGGTCGTTTTCCATCGCCCCGTGTTACGACATGGTAGTTCGCGCCAGGAAACTGAATCCGAGGTGGTCTCGGCATCGATCCGCTCCCGTTGCAGCATGGATGTCGTCGGCAACAGCCCGGTTATATCGCCCCAAAAACCGAAAACCAAGGTTGACCCTAGATGGCCTCTCTTACGCGTGGCCTGTTTGCCACTGCATCATTGTTCTTTGGTACCACTGGTCGCTTGAAATCCGGCCATCGTTAGGTGCTTCTCTTCATTCATCCCCCCCGCAGTGCGGGCTCGCTGGAGGTGCCCTTGTCTGGCTGCATCTCGGCGCCCGGCGACCGATAAGGAGGTCGGTCGTACTGCTCGAGATGCATGCGCCGCGCGAGTTTGCCCTCGGACCGTTGTTCAGTTGTGTCCCATCGCACATAATCCGCTTGGTTGAATTCCTGCGTTGTTGCTTTGCTGGTATCCTTATGGGAGTGAATCCGTTCAGTGCAAGTCGAACTCCGGCGACCGTCGGGAGCGGACTTGACACGTTTCGGGCGGTAGCTTGCAATTGTTCCGAGGCCTTGCCTCGCTAGAACCGTCTCCTTTGGTTGGTATGGGATACAGCAGTGCCGGCGGATAACTTCCATCTTCCCGCCCCACGCGGCTTTCGAGGTCTCCAGCCCGACCTACCCGTGGAAATCTACCGCCGGAAATTGTCGCACTGGCGTCATGTGGGAGCAGCCTATTTCGTAACAGCTCGACTGGCGGATCCCATCCCGGAAGAAAGGGAGTAAATGCCAATGAGGCGATCTGTGACTTCTTGCGAATACCATCCGCGATCGATAGTCGCGAGCTTGGGTTGCCATCTTGTTGCCATCGGCTTGCTGGTGCCGGCAAGCCGTGTGATTGCCGGCGAGGACCGGCCCGATGCGGTCGACATTGGTTGTCAAAAACAACTGTTCGCCGATGACTACATCATCGGCGAGATGGACAACGTGTATCGGGTCATGAATCGACCGGTCAAATACGATGGCAATCCGGTCCTCGAACTCAATCCCGATCAAAAGCCCGGCAGTAAGGAACTGATCGTAGTCAGCGGCAGCGTGCTCTATGACGAAGAAGAATGCATCTTCAAAATGTGGTACGAAGGCGCCAACTATGACTGGTCGAACAATGTCGTCTGTTACGCGACATCCAAAGACGGAATTCACTGGCGTTTGCCAAACCTCGGCCTGATCGAATACAACGGTTCGAAAGAAAATAACATTGTTTTCGAGAAAGGCATCGGCGAAATGGCTCCGGGAGTCATGAAGGATCCTGCCACGACCGATCCTCGACGCCGCTACAAGATGATATACAAGCGCGCCGGACGCGGTTGGCCTCTGCAGGGGATCAATACCGCGTCTTCTCCCGATGGCACCCACTGGAGCATTTGGACACGCGATGACGTCATCGAGAAGAGCGACAGCCCCAATTCCGTGCTATGGGACGCACGCCTGCGGAAGTACATCGCCCACACTCGAGAATGGGAAGGGAGCAAGAAAACCCGTGTCGTTCTCCAAAGTGAGAGCGACGATTTCGTCAATTGGAACAATGCAAAAGTCATCATGAGGCCGGACGGCGAGGATCCTCCTGGCTCGCGCCAGTTTTACAACATGGAATGGATGCCTTATGAAAATGTCTATTTCGGCTTTCTGGCTGTCTACCACGCCGGCGCGCGGGGACCGAACTGGGACAAGGTGGATGTCCAATTGACCTACAGCCGCGATGGCCGCCACTGGCTGCGGCTCGGTAAGCGACAACCGTTCCTCTCCAACGGCACGGAGCCCGGTTCGGTCGATTGGGGCCAGATCTATGTGATGCAACATCCGATCATCGTCGGGAACGAGATATGGATCTATTATGTCGGCTTCAAAGGACTGCATTGGGCAACGCAACGCCACCAATTGCAGGGGAGTTCCGTCAATCTTTGCAAATTGCGGCTCGATGGATTCATCTCGCTCGATCCGGGCGGCGCGGGCGTGGTAACGACCAAACCGTTTCGAATGAGTGGCGATCGTCTGGTGGTGAATGCCAATGCGATGCATGCGAATGTGAAAGTGGAGATTCTGGACGAGCGAGGCAGGCCGATCAAAGGGTTTTCCGCTGATGATTGCCGGACGATTACCGGCAATAAGGTGCGACACATCGTCCGATGGCGTGGAGGGGCGGACGTATCGAGGTTGAAAAACCGGCCGATCGCCCTGCGATTCCATTTGGAACGATGCAAGCTTTACTCGTTCATGTTTCGTCCGGCCGTCCGAGAGTGATCAAATGGAACAGGGGAGATTCTTCCCGGCAATGTCGGGGAAGTGGGTGACATAGCCGCTTCGCCAATTGTTTGCCGGGGTCAACGCAAGAAC
>JAJSAJ010000856.1 GCA_024274855.1 Planctomycetota bacterium
CGGCTCCCCAAAAAACAGCCCCAAAGAAAACACAACCGGCCGCCAAGAAAACGACGGGGGCAGCCGCGAAAAAAGAAGAACCCAAGAAGGCCAACGATGACAGTCCGAAGGTCAAACCCGTTGAGATCGACTTTGATGGAATTCACGATCGGATTCACCGAATCAGTATCCCCAATTCCCGTGAAAGCGGGCTCTTTTGGTCATTCGACTCAAAAAAGCTTTCGTTCAATGCCTCGGTCAGCGGAAAACGCGGCACGTATACGATCGAAATTCCGACAGGACTCAAGCCCAAGTTGCTGACAACACAAAGCGGTTCGAATGCCAAATGGATTCGGTCAGGGAATCAGATCCTGTGGCTCAGCAAAGGTGTGCCGACAAGCCTCGCCACGGCGACCGGAAAAACAGCTTCGTATTCGTTCAGTGTGCGGCAAGCGACGGACATAGCAACTCGTTATGAAACTACGTTTATGCAGTGCTGGCGTCAAATGCGAGACAACTTCTATGACGCGCGATTGAACAACCGAAACTGGGACGCAATCTATCGCAAATACGCGCCGGTGGCTCGCGATGCCGTCGACATGTCCACACTGGCCCAGGTTGTCAGCATGATGCTGGGGGAGCTTAACGGCTCCCATCTCGGCTTCTACGCGATGGGATCATCGGCCCACCCGACCTCATCCGCTTCCTCCTCGAGCACCTGGCACGAGACGACCGCTCACCTGGGGCTACGATTCGATCCCAATTATAAAGGACCTGGACTAAAGGTCCGGGACGTCATCCTTGAGGGAGCAGCCGACAAGGCGAACACGAAGATCCAACCAGGGGAAATCGTGCTGAGTGTTGACGGAAACGCAGTCGATCCAGACATGGACCTGACGAAAGTGCTAAACGGCCCGCTCGCTCGCGACATGAAACTGAAAGTGAAGAATGCAAAGGGCGAGCAGCGCGACGTCACGATCCGCCCGATGTCGTACAGCGCCGCTCGAGCGGTACTCTACGAGATGTGGATTCGCCGCAATCGCGAACTGGTTGGCAAAGCCTCCGATGGCAAACTCGGCTACCTGCACATCCGCAGCATGAACATGCCAAGCTTTTATCGCTTCGAACAAGAGCTGTATGAAGTCGGCTTCGGCAAGGATGGCCTGATCATCGACGTCCGTGAAAACGGCGGCGGATCGACGACCGATCATCTGCTGACGGCATTAACGCAACCGGATCATGCTATCACGGTCCCGCGAGGCGGCGGACCCGGTTATCCGCACGACCGCCGGGTCTACGCAACTTGGAACAAACCGATTGTTGTCCTCTGTAACCAGAACAGTTTCAGTAACGCTGAGATCTTTAGCCACGCGATAAAAACACTGAAACGCGGACGTTTGGTCGGTGTGCCGACTTCCGGTAGCGTGATCAGTACCGGCGGCACGTCGATCATGGACATCGGGTTCTTGCGATTGCCGTTCCGTGGCTGGTTTCTATTGAACAATGGCGCGGATATGGAACAAAACGGAGCCGTGCCGCACGTGACCATCTGGCCGCTGCCAGGCGAGATGCCTGCCGGCAAAGACACCCAATTACAAAAAGGGGTGACGCTGCTAAAAGCCGACGTGCAAAAATGGCAGAAACGCAAACGCCCCGAACTACAAACGGCAGCCGAAAAACGCAAGAAAGAAGCGCCATAGCATTTCACGCGTCCCCATAGCAACGTGTGACCGCTTACACCCCGAGCATTTCAAGCCGCTACTCAGCGGTGCTCGGCCCGAATAGTCCGGGGAGAGCAGAACAGGGTAGCCGTTCACGCCGCTGGGGTCTGACGCAATTTTCGGCGGAGAAAGCGTTTCTTTACACGAACACATTTTGTCGCCGAAAATGGGTCTGACCCCTTGGAAGCGAGCCGGCGGCCTACATTCCGTGAACGGTTACAGAACAGGACCGTGAACCTGTTCTCTCTCCCACCCGTGGGCCGACACATCCCCTATTATCCGTGGGTCCGC
>JAJSAJ010000857.1 GCA_024274855.1 Planctomycetota bacterium
AGGGCCAACGGCCCGCAGAAAAGTCAAAGTCCCGAAGACAACGGGTGCCTTTGGGACCGGTGGGGAATCTCTATCCTCACCCCCAGAAAGTTGTATTGTTTCCGGTAGGGAGGACACGTCGTTAGGAAATGTAAGTCGGGGTGACTGGATTCGAACCAGCGACCTTTTGACCCCCAGTCAAACGCGCTAACCAGGCTGCGCTACACCCCGAGTGGGTTGGATACTTCCGGCACACGGCCGGGTGCACTCGTCCCGTAAGCTCAGAATATGGCAGATCAGGCCCGATTAATCAACGGGCTTGCCCGGCAGAATTGCGGATAGGCCCCGCATTGGTTGCTCGGCTACCGGCAGTATCGAAAATGATGTCCTGTTCGCCTTCTTGCGGCCACTGCGTTAACTATCTTTCTGGGCGGGGGATTCAACGCAGAGGGCGCGGAGAACGTAAAGACTCGCCGAGTTGCGTAATCACGGGGTTGAGACGTTGAAAACCGTTCATTCGGCCAGTTGTTTTGCGCGGAGATTTTACTCATCGTTTCCGTACATGGACTCTCGGCGTGCCCTCCGCGCCCCCAGCGCACTCAGCGTTAACTATCTTTCTGGGCGGGGGAGTCAACGCGGGGGATCCAACGCAGGGGGCGCGGAGAACGCAAAGACTCGCCGAGTTGCGTGATCACGGGGTTGAGACGTTGAAAACCGTGCACGGCGAGAGTGTGACGCCTGTCTGGCGGTCACTTGGTTGACGTGCGTGGGAAATGAGCGTATTGTCCACCCGGCGGTTGGGGGACGCGACGTGAGCAAGGATTACTTAGTTGAAAGGGTTACGACGTGCAGCATTTTTCGGATCGTCTAACGAAAGCGGTGAGGGAATGCGGCAATCCGGTACTTGTTGGGTTGGACCCGCGGCTTGAGAGTCTGCCCGAGCCGATTCGAAGTGACGTGGACGAGGCGGACTCTGGAGCAGTGGCTTCAGCGTTTCGCACATTTTGCCGTGGTGTGATCGACGTTGTAGCGCCATTAGTGCCGGCAGTGAAACCGCAAGCAGCGTTTTTCGAGCGATGGGGACCGAGCGGGATGGCGGCCATGGCCGATGTGATCCAGTATGCTCATCAGAGCGGCCTATTGGTGATTCTGGACGGTAAGCGGAATGACATCGGTTCAACGGCCACCGCGTACGCTCGAGCCTATCTCGGAGCCGGGCAAGCGAGCCCCTGGGGAGCCGATGCGTTGACGGTCAGCCCCTATCTGGGCCGTGACAGCCTGACTCCGTTTGTCGAAATGGCAATCCAGCGAAAGGCCGGCGTTTTTGTCCTTGTCAAAACGTCCAATCATGGCGGGGGCTTGTTCCAGGATTTGGTTTGTGACGGTCGGACGGTCTACGACCATGTCGCGCAACTGGTACAGAAGATGGCTCGGCAGACAGAAGGTTCGTCTGGATACGGCGCGATCGGCGCAGTGGTCGGGGCGACCTACCCGGAGCAGTTGGCCGAATTGCGACAGGCGATGGCGAATGCCTGGCTGCTGGTGCCCGGCTTTGGTGCTCAGGGAGCCGGCGCACGTGATGTGCGTTATGCCTTCGACAATGAGGGCCTTGGCGCCGTGGTGAACAGCTCGCGCGGCATTATTTTCGCACATTCTCGCGCCCCATACCGCGACCAATACGGTGATCGGAATTGGCAGAAGGCAGTTGAAGCAGCCACACGCGACATGATCGAGCAGTTGCGTACGGAAACACCGGCCGGAAACCTGGCAGATTGATTGGTTGGGGACGTTCTAGCCTGCGAGGTCTAGCCCGCGAGACTTGCGCGCCCACGTGGCAAGCACGTGTGTGCGGGAATCGTGTGTGCGGGGACGACATGCCGTTGCGTTGGCCGATTACTCGTTGGGGGCTTGGAGCCAGGGGATGAGTGTTGGTGTGTAGGGACAGAGTTCCGCATCGGAAAAATAGAGTCCCATTTCAAACTCGGCCGCTTCGATTCCATCGGACGCGTGGACCAAGTTCATTTGGCGGCTATTGCTGTAATCGCCGCGAATGGTCCCAGGCATTGCGTCGAGTCCGCTGGTTGCGCCCAGCATGCGGCGAACCAGTGCAATTGCGTTCAGGCCCTCGAGAATCATGGCAATAACCGGGCCGCCGGTGATGAACGCCTCCAGGTTGGGATAGAACGGTTTGTCGACATGCTCGTGGTAGTGTTTCCTTGCCAACTCGGGCGTGACCCGCATCATCTTCATGGCGATGATGTTGAGTCCTTTGTTTTCAAATCGTTCGATTACTTGGCCCGCCAGTCGGCGTTGGACGCAGTCGGGTTTCAGAAGTACGAGGGTGCGCTGCATGGCGGTTCATCCTTTTCGAGGTCTTGGACGCGTGGGTGGATATCGTGATTCAGACGCGCGCGTCAACCGATTCTGTTTCGGGAGCGTCGACCGGCCGGTCAAACCGCACGGTTGGCGACCGAGCTGGGTTATTGGGGGCGAGCGAGTTCGCGGAGCGGTCCGACCGCCACGGTGCTGTGGACATTCAACGGGTATTTCTGGAGTACATCAAGAACGTCGTCGCACGTGACATGTCGATAGTCCGCAATGATTTGAGCGACGGTGCGGTATTCCCGGCGTTGCAACCAGCCATTTCCGAGCGAAAAGAGCCGGCTTGTCGGACGTTCCGCGCGTAGAACGACGTGGGAGCAGATTTTGTTTTGGGCTTGCTGCAATTGCTGAGCCGTGACGCCCTTGTTTTGGACATCGTGCAGGATCACGGACATGTCGTGGAGGTTTTCCGCCGTCTGTTCGGCGGTGCCGCAGAGCATGGAGAGGAAGATTCCGGTCCCTTGATACTCGTACGAGTACATCACAGCGCATTCGGCGCGGCCGGTATCGATCAGTTGCCAGAAGAACCGGCTTCCCGTATCATCGCCCACAATCGTGCTCAATATCCTGGCGGCATGGCGCTCCGGGTCCTCGGCTGCGGGCCCATTGGCAATTTGGATCACATATTCCAGGTGGGAGACCTCATTTGGAAAGATGCGAAAGTCCCGATTGGATTCGGCGCGTGGTGTGCGCCGCTCGATGCGGCCCTGCGGCCATTGCCCGCACAGCTTTTCGGTCTGTTGGACCAGGCGATCGAAATCGACGCATCCGGCGGCGGCCAACGTCAAGTTGTTCGGACAATATTGTCGCTCGAAGTATTCCCGCATCTGTTCGGGCGTGAGGCTCCGAACGCTATCGAGCGACCCGAGGACGCTGCGGGCGAGCGGGTGGCCTCGAAAGTGGACAGCCATACTTTTTTCATGGGCGCCGAACGGAGGCTGGTCGTCATATTTGGCGATTTCTTCGAGGATAACTTCCTTTTCCGTCTGGAAGTCATCGTCCCGAAGTGCGGGGCGCATGATATCGGACAGCAAGTCAACGGCCTGGTCCTGGTATTCAGGCAGGACAGCGATGTAGTAGACGGTCTGTTCTTCGCTGGTATAGGCGTTGGACTGGGCGCCCATTTCATCGAGTTGGCGATTCACATCGGCCGCTGAACGCGTTGCGGTTCCCTTGAACGCCATATGTTCCAGGAAATGACTCACACCAGACAGCTCGTCGGTTTCGTCCCGAGAGCCGGTTCGGACGAAATACGCGACCGCCATCGAGTAGGCTTTCGGGTTGCACTCGGCGATGATTTCCAGTCCGTTGGCAAGGCGGTGTTCACAAAACTTCAACGGGAAGCTCCAGTTCATTCTGTCCCAACGTGACGACCGTAAACCGTTCGGGGGGATGTTCGGTCAGCTGGGCGTTGATGCTTTCACATGTCAGGTCGTCGATGATGCGTCCCACTTCGTCGAGCGTCTGGACGCGGTTCAGGAAGTACCAGTCGGCGGCGATCGATCCGCAGCGTGAGGCACTCGACTCTTGCTGCATAATCAAGGCGCTTTTGAGTCGTGCTTTAAGTCTGGCCAGTTCATCCGAGCGGATACCCTGCCGCAGTTCGAGCAGTTCTGCGATCAGTACGTCGAGTGTTTCTTGCGAACGTTCGGATGTCGTTCCCGCATAGCAGAAGACGCTGCCCTGGTCGCGCAATGTGTGGCAGACAGCGTAGACCGAGTAGCATAGCCCGCGATTCTCGCGAATCTCCGTGAATAACCGAGAGCTCATCCCGTCACTCAAAACACCAACGGCCGCGCGAGCTTGATAGTATTGCTTGTCGCAATAGGGCACGCTTTCGTAGGCGACACCAATATGCGTTTGATGTGATTTGTGTGCCAGATGCATGGACGACCAGTCGACGTCGCTCGTCGTCGGTTCGGTCAGCGGTGCCGATTCCCAAGACTCGAGCAACTGGCCCACATGGTCCTTTAATTGGTCGAAATCGATCTTCCCCGCGACACTCAGGATGGCTCCGTTCGGGCGGTATGTCTTGTCAAAGTAGTCTCGGATGTCATCCAATGTGATGCGTTGGACCGAATCGATCGTCCCTTGGCTGTTCCGACCGAATGGGTTGCCATACCTGCGTTGTCGCAGGTTCTGCATGACCTGTTGGGCCAGGTCGTCTTCGAGTGACCGGATTTCCTGGACACATGCCGAACGGGCATCTTCGAGCTGGTCCTCGGGCAAGTGGGGCGATCGGACCAGGTCCGCGAAAATTGACAATGCCGATTCCAGCTGATCGGCTGGCATCGCGCCGCCGAAGCTGGTGTGGACATTTGATACGGAAGCGGAATGATCAACCCCTAAGTTCTCCAGGTCGTCGATCAGCTGGTGACTGTCTCGCGGCCCACATCCACGCTGGACCATTTCGCACGTCAGACTGCTCAATCCGTGTAACGGACCGGGGTCGCGCGCGCTACCTGCCGGGACCAGGAGCGAAAAAGCAGCCGATTCGACCCAGTCCATCCGCTCGGTCAACAGAACCAGGCCGTTTTTATATTGGTGAATGTTGATAGGTTGTGGCACAGGGTTTCCTGAGAATGGGGGTTCCTAAACACGGGATCCGATGCAGGCACGGCCGCTGGGCACGGCGAACGGCCCATGGACAACGCGAACTGGATGCGTTACCGGCAAGGGAAACGATTGAGCGTACCGACCGAGCTACGCGTATGCAACCTCGGCGGCCTTGTAAATCGTCTTCACTTTGCGAAATCCCAGCCGATGATAGAGCCGTACGGCACCAATGTTCTGGGCGGTCACTTCGAGGATCACGAACCGCAGACCGGACGCTTGGAACCCTCGCATGGCTTGATACAGCAGGCGGGTACCGACGCCGCGACCGCGATGTGTCGGGGTGACGCCCAGATTCTGAATGGCACCACTGCCGGATTCGCCACGAATGCCCTGGACAGTACCGCAGAACTCCGGCTGACGCTGATCGGGCGGCTGATAGGTCAGCAGCCACGTCGCCTCCGGAAGAAAGGAATCGCGGTGGGCAATCTCGTTCATTAAACGCCGGCACCCCTCGCGATCGCCCAAACAAGGAAAAACGCTGGCATCGATTTCGAAGCAAAAGCTGTTAAACTTCGCCTCACCATGGGCTTCGACCAGCTCGTCATCCCATTTGATCAGCCGGTAATACGGGGGCAGCACCGGGCATACGAACAGGCCGCGCGCCAGCGAAAACTGCATTCGATATCGCTTGAAATACGTAATACTCATGTCGTTCCCGTTGTTGGCCCATCCGTGAAAGCAGCCGCATCGCACGCGCATGGCGATCCAACTGCCCCTATCCTATAAACCATGGGCCGATTTTTCAACAATTCGACACGTTACGTTGCCTTACGTATGCCACGCGGCCAATTGTGCGCCGGTCGTGGCCCGCAGATTCCCTGCAGTTTGTCGGCAGCTTGGACAAGTTCTTCCGCACCATGGTGGTGTATTTACGACGATCCTCCATCGGGGGGGTGTTTCAGGGCAACTGTCTCGCGCCAAGAGATTTGGAACCGATGCTGACGTGTCCCGGCAATGGCGGCCCCGGAGAAGCAGGAGCCGCAATCAAGGAAACATATACCTGTTCAGCCGTATTGCAGCCACCGAGGTTCAGAACTTCTTGAACCTTCAACAACTTTCCAGTTGAGCACAACCAGCACAGAAGGAGGAGAAGATTGAAACACTAATCTCCACTAATCAGAAATGGGGAAAAGCTGCAAGTTCAGCGCCGAGCGACCCGGAAAGACGCGTTAAGAAGGCTCGGTAGAGTCTTAGATCTGGATTAGTGAAGATAAGAGGTGATCAGTGTTCTAGTCCTCTTCCTTCCGGGCCCGGCGGCCGCCCCGTTTAGGTAACCGTTCACGGAATGTAGGCCGCCGGTTCGCTTTCAAGGGGTCAGACCCATTTTCGGCGACAAGATGCGTTCGCGTAAAGAAACGCTTTCTCCGCCGAGAATTGCGTCAGACCCCAGCGGCGTGAACGGCTACCCGATTAGAGAGCAAGACCTTAGCGTCTGGTTTGGGTTGTGTCATTTTCGGCTGGTCGGAGTCTATGCGCCTCGCAGTACCAGCTCGTCGAGGCGATAAGGGGACTCGCCGGCAGCCCAGGCGATTCCACGCAGCAGGGAAATGCGGAACATCGGATCGTCCAATGTCTTGCAATAGTGTCCAGGTACACACCCAAACACGCGTCCCTTGCCAAGTTCGTAGCACCAGAACATGCGTTTCACTTCACGATGTTCTCACTTCTTCTTTCGCGCCTTCTTGCGTGGCTTTTTTTGCACGGGTGCCGCCGTGGCTGGATCGGGCCAGTCGGGATCGGGCGTACGGGCGCCGTTCATCAAGGCAACCGCCCTGGCGACCAGTTCGGGATGCTCAGCGGCCAGGTTCGTCGTTTCCCCCACGTCCTTTGCCAGATCGTAGAGTTCGACCGGACCGCTGGCCTTGGGTCGAACGGCTTTCCAATCACCCCACCGGATTGCCTGGATGTGATTCCTACCCTCGTGCAATTCCCAATAGAAGTAATCGCGTGTCGGCGCCGGCCCGCCTTTCAGAAAGTCAACCAGCGAGTAGCCGTCCGGTTGGGAACCCGTTGGAAGCTTGGCATGGGCAAGCTCGGCGAACGTCGGCAGCAAATCCCAGAAGGCCCACGGCTCGTCGGTCACACGTCCCGCGGGAACGGTGCCAGGCCACCAGGCAAATGCCGCCTGACGGAGCGCTCCCTCGTACATGCCACGCTTAAAGCCTCGCAGTTTGCCGTCCATCGTTTGGTTGAACCGATTGCCAATCGGGGTCTTCGGGTTGAAGGATGATCCGTTATCACCGGCAAATACGATTAGCGTCTTCCTTGCAATACCTTTCTTCTTGAGCAGCTCGACTAACCCGCCGAGGTCTGAATCGAGCCGCGTGACCATGGCCGCGTAATTCTTCTCCCGCTCGGTCCATTGCCTATTCTTGTAGATGCCCTGATCGTCGATTTCGAACTTACCATGCGGCAGGGTAACCGCGTAGAACAGAAAGAACGGACCGCCGGCATTCCGGTCGACCCACTTGAGGACATCTTGTTGAATCAGATTCTGAGCGTAGACCTGCTTCTTGCCGTTGGCATTCTCGGGGATCGCGATGCGTTGGTCGTCGTTGTAGAGATAGGTGGGAAAATAGCTATGAGCATGGCGTTGGCAATTGTAGCCGAAGAAATGATCGATGCCGTTCTTGAGCGGGCTCCCGGGCGTGTCGAACATGCCCATGCCCCACTTACCCATGGTCGCGGTTTTGTATCCGGCCGATTTGAGGATCTTGCCGATCGTCACCATGTTGGGTGGAAGAGGTCGCTGCCCTTCCGGCTGAATTTCGCGGTTGGCGCGCGTGGGACAGTGACCCATGTGAAGACCGGTGAAAAAAGAGCTGCGTGACGGAGCACATACACTGGTGCCGGTATAGGCCGACAGGTATCGCGTGCCCTCGCGGCAAAGCCGATCGATATTTGGTGTCTGAATGAGTTGCTGCCCGTAGGCCCCCACATCTCCCTGTGCGATATCGTCGGAGAGAACGAAGATCAAGTTGGGCCGATCAGCCGCGAGACTGGCGGAGCCCATCCCCATGTAACACAGCGTGAAGGTCAGCAGAACGGTTCGGCTCATGGTAACTCCTTGCGGATTTGGATACACGACCGTTGAGGCCGCGGTAGGATGACGGTGGGAATGCCAACCGGCGAACGTCGTCGGGTATTATCTCACAGGGCTCAAGAGAACGCAAACCAGCTTCTTGTAAGAGCCCGAACGCGGACGAGCCTGAACCATGAAGGTCGTTGGCAATGGTTTTTTCCACGGCACAATTAGCAAGTGATACGGCGAAGGAAGAATTGAAAAATCGTAACACTTTAGCCGAATGGCGAACTACCGGCTGGACGGGAGTCAAGAGTAGAACACTAATCACCACCAATCTTCACTAATCCGGATCGAAGACTCCAGGTGAACGTTCTGAGCGCGTCTGCCCTTCTCGTTCGACTCTGAACTTGCAGCTCTTCACCCGTGTCTGATTCGTGAAGATGAGTATTCCAATCTTCTCTTTCCCCTATTTTGGTCGTTTTCGATTCAGAAGTTGTTCAAGAGCTTAGGATTCTGAACCTCAGTAGCTGCCAAACGGCTAAACAATTACCTTCTTGCCATTTTGCGCAAGACTTGACCGGTAACTGTTTAAGTCTGCTGGCTATCGGCCGCCACGTCGTTTACCCTTGCCGCCTCCGCCACCTTTTTGTCCCTCTCCCCGCCGGCCCTTTCCGTTTCCCTGTCCCTGTCCCTGTCCCATGCCCTGTCCCATACCTTGCCCCATACCTTGCCCCATACCCATGCCCTGCCCCTTGCGTTGCTTCATGCCTTGTTGCTGCATTTGCTGAAGCAGAGCGGGGATTGCGGCTTGCAATTCGACCAGATTCAGCGCTCCATCACCGTTCTGATCGAAGGACGTGATAAGCATCTGTGCCAGCATTTGCGGATTTCTTTGGCCTCCTTGCATCTGGCCTCCTTGCATTTGACGGTTTCTGTTCTGGTTGCGTTTTTGCTGTTGTTGACCGGCCTCTCGATTCTGGCCTTTGCGGCCTCGTTGCCCAAGAGCTGCGGCCGGTTCAACAGCCAGCGCGGCAAGCACAAGCAAACCAAGGACGATAGTAACGTTGCGTTTCATCGGAAAGTTCTCCAAGTCGTTATGCGCAGCTCCTTCTGACGCTAGACAAAAAACAAGACAGGTGCAGGTCCTGCACCGCAGACACTCTACACCGGTGGGCGAATGCCCTGACAACAGGTTTCATTCAAATCGGTCGCACAATCAACAAAGATCGTTTTGGCTTTGTGCAACTGATATTCATGACGATGTTTTTACGGGACGGCAGAGCCGCCAACGGAATCCAAGTGATCGCTCGGCGTGCAGTGGCCCGCTCGCGTTGGTTGGCCAACTTGGTCAAAAAGTCAATGATCCTTGAAGTTAGGAAGTCAGATCCTTCCCCGCGGCGGCGTTCTATTCTTCTATGTCTTTGATGTCGGAATCGGACAACGGGTTCATTGGTTTGTGTTCTTCGTTCTGTTGGCGTCTCCAGCCTCCGCC
>JAJSAJ010000069.1 GCA_024274855.1 Planctomycetota bacterium
TATAAAACAGATTGAGCAATTCACGCGACCACCCCCGCCTACCACCGAACCGTCCGGGTCGGCAGCAAACGGAATGCCGCGAGTACGTTGCCAAGAGCAACCCGGTTTTCACACCGAACTTTGGATTGAAAGTGAGGGTTCCAATGGATGCGAAGTCACCCAGCGATAATAATCAATCCGGTCAACGCAAGTCCGGAGTGGACCGCCGGACATTTCTGTCTGCTCTCGGTGCCTCGGGAGCGCTCGCAGCCACGTCGGCATCGGGCAGCGAACCGGAGCAGCCAGATGAAGCGGCATTGTTCGGAGCGGAACGCGAGATTCGGGAACGCGGGAAACGCCGTGCCGCCCAACGCGCTATCAAGCATACTTCACGCGCAAACGGCATGAATCTGATCGTGGTGATCGCCGACACATGGCGAACGGATCACGTCGGTGCCTATGGCAATTCGCGTGCGAAGACGCCGCACTTAGACCATTTGGCAAGTCAAGGTGTACTGTTTGAAAACATGTTCGCGGACGGTCTGCCGACGATCCCCGCACGCCGCGTCTACCACACAGGAAAGTCGATCGTGCCCGGCGCACGCTGGATTCCGTTGCCCGCGGATGATGTCACCATGGCCCAGATTCTCAAGAGCCACGGCTATCGAACCGGACTGGTTGCCGATGTCTATCATTATTTCAAACCGGACATGAACCTGCACGTGGGATTTGACACGTGGCAATGGATCCGCGGCCAAGAGAGCGACCCATATCTTGGTGGTCCGCACGACGCGTTTCAGCCAAAGCAACATATGCCGCCCGCACTATGGAATCCGGCGTATGACAAGCAGATGCGACAATACATGATGAACACCCAGCATTGGAAGGGCGAAGACGATCATTTCTCCGCACAAACCGTTCGCACCGCCTGCCACTGGTTGGATCAAAATGCGACCAACTCGCCTTTCATGTTGTGGGTTGAGCTGTTTTCACCACATGAACCATGGGATCCTCCCGAGCGATTCGCGAAAATGTACCGGGATGACTACGGCTATGAACGTTTTCTGTTCGGCTATGGTGTGCAATCCGGGAAACACAAACCGGATCTCAAACCGTTTTTGCCGGTCATCCGCGATCTGTATCGTGCAGAGGTGACATACGTCGACTACTGTATCGGCCGCCTGCTTGAGAAGATCGAGTCCCTCAAGCTGCTCGACGACACGGTGATCGTCTTCACGACCGACCATGGAACACACCTGGGTGAGTTGGGCTATGTGCAGAAACAACCCGCGTTATTGAACCGGTGCGTGATGCACTTGCCGCTGATTATTCGTCACCCCGACAATAGCGTCGCCGGCAAACATGTCTCGGCGCTTACATCCGCCGTGGACTTAGCACCGACGTGTTGCCGACTGCTGGGGATCGACGACCAGGATCAAATGAATGGAGCCAACATGTTGTCACTGGTTACCGGCCAAAGTGACAAGTTGCGAGACCGCACGTACACGCAATTCGGAACGTTCGGATCCGTACGGGATTTGAACTGGCATTACTTTCAGCATGTGCAAGGCAAGTTCCGTGGCGCCGGCCCCTGCCTGTACAACCTGCGAAAGGACTCCGGCGAAACCACGAACGTTTTGTCTCAGAACGCGGAAGTTGCACGGGAGATGGCCGAGCATCTGGCTAATCGATTTGGCGGCAAACTCCCGACTGTTCTACCCACAACCTGAGCAGGCCATGCGTTTCCGCGGCGCAGCTGGCGGCGGCGCGTCGTTACCACACGCTGTCCGCCCCTCCCGGGTTTATCTAGCAGGAGCAGGCGAACTGCTGCTTGATGCGGCCTCGAACAAGACCGATTGGGGAGACCGTTACCCGCTCGGCCGAGAACGTTTGTCCCGGCTCCGAATCTGCCCATGAAACTGATTCACCCACGCGCCAATCCACGTAGGGGTCTTTCCTGGAAAGAAATTCAAGACGCTGGTACTCGTTCCCAAAGATGCGGGCTGCTGAGAGGCCGCGACAACACGCGGTCACGATAGTTTGTTACCCTATATATAACATGCCATCAAGAGAAGGAGGGAGACCATGAGCCGTTTCCGCGTTCCCGTGTTGTTGGGAATTATGTTTACTCTCATAGCCAGTTGTGGATGGGCCGGCGAAACGGCCACAAGTGCCGACAAGACAAAGCCGCGTGTTTTCGGCATCATGCCCAATAGCGACGCCATGCGGCGGACGCCGGCCGCGCAACTTGCGTCGACGATGAAAGCAATCGGCTACACCAACGTTGCATTAAGCTGTACGCCGAAGCAATTCGATAGCAGGGTGAAAACGTATCGCAATGCAGGGATTCAAGTCGGCGCCGTCTATGTCGGCTGGACCACTGACGGCAAGTCCAGCTCCTGCAACATCCCGCTCAATACAGTATTCGATCGGCTTCGTGATACGAGTGCGATTGTCATGCTGCACACACACGTTGCCAAGGGAGCAAAGGCCGACGAGCAGCAAATTGCTGTGCAGCTCAAGCAGCTCGCCAGGCAAGCTGAAAAAGCCGGAGTGACAGTCGCAATCTATCCGCATGTCGGCTTCCGGCTCGCCACGCTTGAGCAGGCTACTCGCGTGGCCGACGCAATCGACCACCCCTCATTGGGCGTTTGCTTTAATTTGTGCCATTTCTTGAAACAGAACGACGCTCGGGACCTCCCTGCGAAACTTCGCGCGGCCAAACACCGGATCAAGCTGGTCACGATCAATGGAGCCGGTGTCGGCGACACGCGATCCATGGGCTGGGACAAGCTGATACAGCCAATTAACCATGGCGACTTTGATCTGAAAACACTGCTTGATTTGATTTGCATCCAGTTGCAGTTCAAAGGACCAATCTTTGTTCAGTGCTACAATCTCAAAGCTCCAGCCCGAACGATCTTGCAAGAGACGTTCGATAAGTGGCAACACCTGAAAACAGCATTGCCGGGAATGTAATTGCTCTAGTTGGACAGCGACACCAAGGATCCGACAAACAACCCGAAGCGTAAGCCATGGAAGGGGTTACTGCGATTCCCCTCGCTTACGCTTCGGGTTACCATTCCTAGGACATTCCTGGCTAAGTGGCGATGGCCAACCCGACAAGAGGCGACAATCCAATGAATCAGCAACCGAACCAGCTGAATCGCCGCTCGTTCATAAAACGTTCGGGCTTGGCGTTTGGCACGGCAGCGACAGGTTTCCCTGCGATCGTTCCGTCAAGCGTGCTCGGAGCGAATCCGCCGAGTGAAACCGTTACCCTGGGCCTGATCGGCACCGGCCGACAGTGCTTCTTCAAGAATATCCCGCTGTTTCAACGGCAGCCGGACTGTCGAATCATCGCGATGTGCGATGTCGACTCCTGGCGGGCAAGTGAAGCCAAGAAGAAAATCGACGACTACAATCGCACGAAGCACCACATGCGTAAAGGTTGTGACATTCACAAGGACTATCGCGAACTGCTGGCACGCCATGACATTGATGCAGTCATGATCTCCACTCCCGACCATTGGCACTCGGTCATGGCGGTCGATGCGATGCGTGCAGGCAAGGACGTCGCGTTGGAGAAGCCGGTGATCCGCACGATTCGCGAGGGTCGGAAACTGTGCGAGGTCTCGAAGCAATGCGGGCGCATCTTCAGTGTCGACAGCGAGTTTCGGGTCGGCGTGCATGCGCGCCGGGCCTACTGCATCGTGCAAAGCGGCGTCCTGGGGAAACTGCAAAGCGTCCATGCATGTGTCCCGGAAGGCGAGCTTCCATTGGCACCGCAGCCGAATATGCCGGTCCCCGAAGAACTCGACTACCGACGCTGGCAGGGCGCGGGTGTTACTCCAGCACCGCCAATCCCCTATACGCTTCACGGCGTCCATCCGCGTCACGGGTGGGGACGTCCCGGCTGGATGCGAAAGCTGAACTATTGCGACGGCATGGTTACAAACTGGGGAACCCATTTGCTCAATGGCACACTCTGGTGCCTGGGCCTCGATCGCCAGTGGCCGGTCGAAATATCAGGCACGGGCCGATATCCGGCCGCTGATAGTTTCTGGAACGTGTTGCTCAGCTTTAACATCCGCTACAAATACGCTAGCGGCATAAAAATCAGCTATCGCACCGAAAAACCGTACATGCGTTTTGAAGGGGACAAGGGCTGGATCGAAGCGGGGTTCTCGCATTTCAAGACAAGCGATGAAAAGCTGACAAAAATGAAGTTCGATCTGGTCGACCATCCCGCACCGCGTTACACGAGCGAGAAACGAGATTTCCTGGAAAGCGTAAAATCACGCAAGCCAAGCTGGGAACCGGCCGAGGTCGGACACCACGTGACGTCAACCTGCTTGCTTGGTCACCTGGCAGTTAATCTAGGTGAAACGCTGAAATGGGACGGCGCGAAGGAACAATTAATCGACAACGACCGGGCCAATGCAATGCTCGATCAACCGATCGTCCAACCAAACGCTAAGCTACAATCCCCAGGGTAGGACGCCTCCGGAAGACCTCCGGCATCCAACCCTGGGCTATGAGAGCTAACGCCGTTGGCGTAGAGACCCACGACCTCCGTCTGCCGCAGCACCGTCTGCCTCAACTTACTCTCCGATGTTCTCGATCTCCTCATTTTCCATATTGCATTGGCCATTTCCCTCCTCCGTCTCCCTCTTCTCCGTACCCTCTGTGCCTCTGTGGTTCGCTCTTCTTCTCTGTGCCACGAACTTCAAACATCGTTAAGTGTTTGACAAAATGTCTGCCGTTCGTCGCCGTGCACGGCGCTCCCATATCGAGAGTGATGCCGGCAATTGCTGACATCATAAGACGCGCTATCCGCAGTTCAATTGTTCAACGCCGCAACGCGGGAGCGGACAGCTTGGTACAGATCCGCAGGCAAGGGGCCTTTCTGTGCGGCGGCAACATTCGCGACAAGGTGAGCCGGGTTGCAGGTACCGACAATGGTCGTATGGCAATGCGGATGTGACAGTGTGTGTCGCAAAATCAACTCGGCTCGCGACATGTTCGCCGGAAGAACGTCATCAAGTTCCGCTCGCGCCCAAATGTCATTAAGTGCGTGTCGCTGGATCTCGGCATCGGGTCCGCCGTGCGCAATTCCACCACGGATGATAATACCGGCCCCCGTCTCAGCCGCCCGCGTGATCCCTGGGTCGTGTTCAGGATTCAGACAGGAATAGGGAATTTGAAACACGTCGAACACGCCAAGGCCAATCAAGCCGGGAAGGTGTGGCAACGAACTGGAAACACCGATGAACCGAACGACACCTTGCTCACGAAACTTCACTAGCAACTCGATCAGGCCCTGGCGTTCAAGCGTCTCGGCATTTCCACCATGAAATTGCAGGATATCGACATAGTCTGTCCGGAGACGCTCGAGGCTGGTCTCAATGTTTCGTTCGATCACCTCCTTCTTCCAGTGATGCGCAATCTCCAAGTGGTCTTCGTGTTGGGTATAGGCACAGCCACATTTGGTCGCCAGGTAGAATTCGCTGCGCCGCGAGCTGATGTACTGGCCGATCCGTTTTTCGCTGATTCCGTAATCGGGCGACGTGTCAATAAAGTTAATGCCGATATCGAGTACGCGATTGAGAAACCGATCCGCCTGCTCATCATCGACGACACGTACTCCCCATGTTCTGGGACCACGTAAACCCATGCTGCCATACCCGAGTTGGGTCACTTCGAGCCGCGTTCGGCCAAGTATCTTGGTGATCATCTCTTGTTAATTCCCGCGACGGATAAACTATCGGACAACCGTGAGCCGGCTAAGTCGATACAAGCCTTCATCGGTTCGCCCTATAATACCGAGCTGTACGATTGGATTCTTCGCCAGGATCTGGTCCGATTCCTCCGGTACGATCGTAACCCACCGATCCGTGCCCAGTATCGTGGACGCGAACCCACACGCATGGAAAACAAGTCCTGCCAGGCCGATCAAGTCCAGCCTGCCGCGCCGTCATCCAATAATCGTTCATATCTTGCCTTAAGAATGGGAAGCCGTGCAATGATCGGAACAGACTGACAGGGTGCAACCAACTTGGACTCTCTCTTGGTTAGGGGCCCGGCGGGGCTTGCAATAGAGTGATAATACACGTTCCGGTGTGATTATAGACCTCGAATGTAAGGGGCAACAGGCCGCCGGAGGACAGAGCGGCCTCACGGATACGAAGAAAAGGGTAGCCCGCCACGAATGATTCTGCGATTGTCCCAGAGCTTTGATGTCTCGACTCTCGACTCTCAATACTGGACTCTGGACTCTGAAATCGATTATCCTATCTGATCTCCCTGGCGAAAAAACTCTTTGACGCTGGTTCGCGGATTGCCGAAAACACGCTACGCGTCAAGACAGCTCGAATCCCCATTTCCCAAGGA
>JAJSAJ010000858.1 GCA_024274855.1 Planctomycetota bacterium
ATCTTCCCCTGCCGGTAGAAAAGAATGTCCACTTCCTTACCGATTGGCGTCAGTTTAACCTGGTTGACTAGATGATTGTCGTTCTCAATTACGACGCCATCGAACTCGACAATCACATCCCCCGCTTTCACGTTGGCCAGGTCAGCCGCCGATTTCTCCGTCACGGATTTGACCAACGCACCGACCGTCCTCGGTAACCCGAGCTGTTGCGCGGCCTGAGCGTCGTAGACGGAGTCGAGTGTCACGCCAAAAAATGCCCGGATGACACTTCCGCGGTCAATCAGTTGCTGGGCGATGAACATCACCACATTGATAGGGATCGAGAACCCTATTCCCTCATTGCCGCCAGAACTACTAGCGATGGCCGTGTTGATACCGATGACTTCACCTCGCAGGTTCAGCAGGGGCCCGCCGCTGTTTCCCGGATTGATCGCCGCATCGGTTTGAAAGAAATCCTGGTAAATGACATCGCTGTCACCCAGTTTCAGATCACGGCGTCCCTTGGCGCTGATTATGCCGTGCGTTACCGAATGGCTCAGCCCAAAAGGGCTGCCGATGGCAAGAACGTAATCTCCAATGTCCACTTTGCTACTGTTGCCGAGCCGTGCGGTCGTCAGGCCTTTTGCATCGACCTGCAGAACGGCGACATCGGTTTCGATATCTGCCCAGATGCGAATCGGATTGATGGTTCGACCATCGGCCAGTTGCACTTGAATATTCGCGGGGGTCGCATGCTTGACGACATGCCGGTTGGTCAGCACGTACTTATTCTCTTGATACTCGATCAGGACTCCCGATCCCGCCTCATCGACCGTTCGGCCGCCAAACCCCTCATTGAGTTTCTTGGCCTCGATATGTACGACCGTCGGTTGGACAAATGTGATGACCTTCTTCAGCAGGCGATGTTCACGTTGGACGATTGCCGCTTCGCTGGCGATTTCTCGGAATACGCGTTCTCGGTCCTCTTGTGACATCTGAGAGGAAAAGCTGAATTGAGCCGATGCCGCACGTGGCATCGCGCCAAACGCCAGAATCAAGTAAGAGGCGATTAGAAAACCGCTCAACCAACGCCGCAGATCCGTCTTGTACCGATGCCTCATGCACGAACTTCCTTTATGCTTTTCGGATTCGTTGGTGCCGATCACCAAGTCGTTTTTCGAGCCCCGGGATCGTCGCCTCGCAGCATTGAGGATTCGGTCAACAGCCGAGGTTTTCTTCAACCCTCTCGTTGCCAACAAATAACGTAGCCGTTCACGCCGCTGGGGTCTGACGCAATTTTCGGCGGAGAAAGCGTTTCTTTACGCGAACACATTTTGTCGCCGAAAATGGGTCTGACCCCTTGGAAGCGAGCCGGCGGCCTCCATTCCGTGAACGGTTACCAAATATCCGTGCGATGGCCTTTCAGACTGTCGCTCGAAAACTCAAATCGATTTGATTACTATGTTCCCAAAAGTCACCGTGCGCTAAGCTTGGAATCCAATCGCATCGGATCGAAAAACGCATCGGATCGAAAAGTCCCATTTTCAACTGGCTAAGAGCCCATCGTCCATTAGTATGCTTATGGAGCAGAAGTTAATCATTTTGAATCAAGTTTAGCGACCAACAGGAGGCGAGGAGACACGCTTCGAGCGGTAGCTCGCAATTGGTCCGAGGCCCTGCCTGGTTGGATTTTCCGCAACGCTGCGGTCCATTCAGAGTCCGCCGGCTACCAACGGCGTCAAGCGGACAGAACGCTTACCGCGTCTCCTGACCGATCCACGAACATTTGCCGCGGCAAGGTGAAGCCGACTGGACGCCGATGTCCAAGCAGAATTCGTCACCGCATGCTCCTAGTCTTATTGGCCTCACGGCCCCAAGTGATCAGGAAAAATCCACCTCCAAATCACTTATCATGACATCATCGCGATCAGTGGTAATATCTGCCACACGCCCCCAATCGCCCAATTGGGCCGGTGTCACGCCCCGTCGCTCGGCTTCGCGTTTTGCCTCGATGCACATCGTGGCATAGGGAAGAGCCTGTAGACGCATCAAGGGAATCGGTTTTCCGGTAACTTCACAGATACCATATGTGCCGTCGCGCATCCGCTCCAAGGCGTTTTCAATTTGGGCAAGTTCTCGGCTTTCAACCTCCGCCAGCTGGCTGCTCAGTTCGTCCTGGGCAGCATCGAGTGCCAGGTCGATCATGTCGCCCGACGTTTGTTCTCGAAGCGCTTTCAGAGCGCTCAGGTCGCCGGCAAGTGCACGGCGTAGCGCGTCTCGACGTTGAAGCAACACTTGTCTCAACCTCAGAATGGCCTCTTTACGTCCCATATCTGCCCCCCCCACCGTAGATTCCGGCCGGCTCGACGACGAGCCAAGCCGAGTCCGATTTCAGGCAATATGCCTATTGCTCTTGTTCGCAATGCGATCACTATCGGATGTCATGTGATCGCCGATCGCACCATGCGATTCTCAAAACTATAGGGTGCCCATCGAAGAAACGTTGACCACCAACGAAAATCCCCGACGATTCTTCTGGCGTCTTCTTGGCCAATCACCCAGAGACTCCCGGAAGCTTCCAGGGTCGTTCGGCGGCAATTGGTCGGAATCCAGCAATGCGGTATTTGTCGACCGAACTTATCAGACACGGGTGATGGTCGGCGGACGGGTTCGCCTTCCGATAATCGTCAAATCCGTCAAAGAGATGTAAGCCTTTTTGACTAAACCAAAAAGATTTGCCGATTCTTCCGGTCACAGGGGCGACCGACGGGCTCGCTCGGGCCGGATTATAACCCAGCCGTAAGCGGGCCCATCCCTTGATCTGGGAATGAGTTGCGACCATTATCGGCGCTCACATATTGTCAGCGCGGGGACGTAAGTTCTGTCCAAGTGGCCGCACCGTGGCAGAAAAGAATCCCACCGAGCGTCCCGCCTCGCTTGGCCCGCCTCGCGGGGCCATGCTTTGTGCCAAAGGTCCCTGAGTCGGGCAGAGCCCCTTGCTGATTTCGCATTGCGGCTCAGAAACCGCGAGCGATCAGAATGTCGTCAAAATCGCGGAGATGATAATCGATGCCAACGTAATCCAAGGTTCGGCACAAACCCCGCAGGGCCACGCCGAATCCATCCGGACCGCTGAACCCACCGAATTGACCTCCCCCTTTGACATGCGGTTCGAGATCAAGGAACACTCCGGGAATACCCCGCCGGGTCAGCTTGCGGTGCAGACTCGGGATGGTTCCAGCAAAGTCCCGCAGAATCGTCTCATGGCCACTGTCGCCGATATCGGCCGGCACGAAGTACTTCAAGGAGTCTTCATCAATGTGGCCGGAACGTTGAGCCGGTTTGGGATGTCGATAGTCCTTAATGTGCAACCACCCCAATCCCTTTTTCATCGCCAGGTATTGGCCGAAAATCTCGTCAGCCGAAAACCCTTGAACGACGATGTTTGCCGCGTCAAAGATCAACATCATGGCCGGGTGATTCACTTGGCGATAAATCTCGGCAAGTAGCTGGCCATTTTGACCAACCAGATTCGGCTCCACCTCCAAACCGAATGTCAAATCACTTCGGTGACACAATTCGGCAATTTGGCCCAATTGGTCGACTGCTTGTGGAATATGGTCCGACGCATCTTCATCGCGTGGATGATAAAACGAGAACCCGCGAATTAATTTGGTTTCAAAGGCGTGAGCCAGGCGACAGGCCTTCTGGACATCGCGCGTCAAGTACTGTTTGAAAGGTACATAGCGATTCTGCGTACCGTCATCGACGTCCAGCAGTTTGACCTTTCCGATCGGTGATCCAAGCGACGAGACGTTCAACCCATATTCGCCCTGAAGATGGCGAACTTTGGCGATTTCAGGCTTACTCAACTCCATTACGTTCTTGACGCCCTTGCCGGCGTCGATAAAACGAATCGTGTAATACTGCAAACCTAACGCGGCCAGTGCGGCGAATTGCTGTTCGGCAGTCTTTTGATTGGCGGCTTCGTCCGCAAATCCGCTAATGATCACTTGTGGCTTGGCTGGCATGAGCGACTCCATGGGAAGCAAGATGCAGTGGACAGACAGGACCATTGTCGAATC
>JAJSAJ010000859.1 GCA_024274855.1 Planctomycetota bacterium
ATCAGATGACGATAGGCTTCGACATCCTGCTCGAAGTGCCGCAGAACATGTTCGGGGTAAATCGGCAGGTCCTTCTCGTCCGGAGTCCGCCCGAGCGTCGGAATCCAGTAGAATCGAGAAATCTTGCGGATAGCGTTTGCGGGCAAGTAGGAGAGAGGAATCATGCGGATTTCTATGCGACGGGAGGCGGCCTCACGATAGACAATCGAAGGCAGTGTTAAACCATCCGGCGCCACGACGGTTACCGCCTTCTCCGCGTACGGAATGGCCATCAGAACCAGCGCCACCGACCATGGAAGGCGCGCCAAATCAAGCTGATGTCGCCGTTGATACATGTTGACAACCGCGCGCTGCGAGGAGCCGCTATCGAGAATTGGACTGCGACGAAATTTCGTCCGCTCGGCCCAATGCGCCGTTCGCATCACACTGGGCAACGGATTGAAGTTGAGCTGTCCGTAACGTTCCTGCCGCTTGACGCGGCACCCAGGAATACTCAGATCCGGATCATCCTCGCTGAGGCCTGTTGCCAGAGCGGCGGAGATCAGCGTATTGCCCAGCTCGTGGCGAGTTCGTTCCCATGCCTCCGGATCCTGAATATGCTTATGCAGCGTACTGAGCGAATCCGCAGAGAACATCCACTGCACGTCGGCGTCTTCCACCGCCGGTCGCAGGATCCAAACAAACGGAAAACAGTCCTCCTCTGATTGCTGCGTCTGCGTCAGGCGAGGCCGATTGGGCTGCACGCGGACATAGATGCGCTGATCGCCGCGTGTGGTCGCACGCAGCGTCGATTTCAGGTCGATGCCTTCATACAAACTACCTTCAAACACTTCCGTCCGCGGTCGTTCGCTATGGTCACGAGCCAGTCGCATCGCTCGCAGCGCCAATGCAGACATCAAATCATCCAAGGGGACCCAGTTCGAACGTGCACCGCTTCCGCGCGTCTCACTACGAGCCGTGGTGGGGGGTGGCAGCAGAGTCCACTTCCACGGAATCGGAACTCGGGCTCCAATCCCGGATCGCCCATGCATCGACTGAATGTAGAAATACGGACTTCGCTGCCCATCGGGGCCGACATACTCCGCACGAACTTCCCGACCGGGCTCAGTAGGCGACGGTGCCAGGATCGGAATACCGGGATATTGGTCCGGCTCCGCCCACGAGAACTCCATCAAGGTCTCGGCAAACAGCCGGCCGAATCGTTCGCTCATCACTCCCTGAGCCGTCACCAACGCCGAAAACAGGTCGGGAACGGTCCGTTGTCGGATCAGGCACAGGTTTTGCAACAGTTGTTCGAAATCATGCCGCGCCTCCCAGTCTTCGAGGATCCCGTCCGCCGGCCGTGAGTCGTCGGTCCCGACGAAGTGCTTCTGATATGCGGAGTGCAGTTTCTCGGCAAAGACAGCCCCCATGTCGACGCGGCTGGACAGTGTCGTCGCGGCGGCGGCGTGTGGTCGGTCTCGCTCGTACTGCTCGGCAAAGGCGGGAAGCGTGTCCAGGTGTTGAATGGCCAGCAGAGGATGCACAACGACTCGGCGAAACCCTTCTGCAATGACGGCATCCGCGGTCTGGATACTTGCTGGGCGAGATTGGGGCATCCTGAGCATCTCTTCAAGGAGACGCCAGTGTGCCAATCCCCCGATGAAGAGCACGCGCGGATGTCGCTCGAGAATGGTCTTCAGACGGGCCGCCATGGCAACTTCGCGTATTCGGTCGATGGTCTGGTCGCGTTGAAACTCGGCGTAGGAGACGTTCCGACGCACATACTGGTCGAGGGAAAACTGCTGACCCGGTGACGAATCGGGCTGCTGAAGCAGGACCGCCTTGCGACAGGCGTCCGCTGTTTCCTCGAGGTCAACACCATACAACGGAATGTCCAGTTCCAGCGCACAGCGGATGCCCTCGACGATCGAATCGGTTGGCGACAGATAGAGGACTGAGACACCGGAATAGCCCAGCAACTCCTTGAGTGTCTCCGGCGGCAGTGCGTTCAGGTCGCGCCCCGTCAGACGCTGAAGACGGAGCGCATCCTCGCGACGATCCGGATGGACCAGGCGGTTTGGCTTGATCAATCCCAGCATACAAGGCAAAGCTACGCGCATGCGGCTGTTTGGGCCGATCTGGAGTTCGCGCAGCCAGGCGACGGCGGCGCTAACCGTATCGGGCCCCAGTTCGACGGCAATCGCGTCCGGCTTGTATCGAGATGCCAGACGATTCACTTCTTCCGCGAAAGCAAGGCGAAAATGGATCGAAGGGACCGCCCACAACGTGGACTTTCCGATCGACAGACGCGTTGTAGTCCCGGTCACGGACGATTCTCCCGAGAAACCGGCAGCAGCTCCCTCATGGCTCGCTTCAAATGGCTCTCCTTCAGCGACGACGCGCTGCCGGGCTGATCCACCCGAAATGGCTCGCCGTCCGCGGACATCGCCCGCAGTCCACCGAGCGATTCAAAATCGGCCAGACTGAGCGCCAGATTGAAGACGTAGATGGCATCGCGAGGCGTCGGGGGAGTACTCTGTCCGTTCCGTTCCCACTCCAACCAGAACAGATCCAGCAGTTTCCCTGTATGCTCGTTCAATCTGGGATAGAGCGATCGGACGATCGAGTCGATTTCCTCGCGCGGCGGGTAGCCTACGGGAATCACGGGCCTCATGCGGGAGCGGAGAAACTCCGGCATGGCGTTCCCTTCAAGATCCGCGGTGTTGGTGGCCGCAACGAACCGAAACCCTTCGTGAGCCACGATCCGTTCGCCCAGTAGCGTCGAATCGATATATCGCCGCTCGTCAAGCACGCTTACCAGCAGAGCCAACGCCCGCGGCCGGATCTTTGCAATCTCGTCGATGAAGCAAATCCCTCCCTTGATCATTGCAGTCACCAGGGGCGAGACAACGTAGTCCATCTTTCTATCGGACTTGTCACTGAAACGCACAGCACAGGCCAGGTCCTCTGCCGTCACGTCTTCGTGGCCCTGATAGATAAAAAGGTCTTTGCCGGTTCGCCGAGCCACCTCGTGAACAACGCGGTTTTTACCGACGCCCGGTTCCCCCAACAACAAGGGAGCCAACGGAAGCTGACCCGGTCCTGCCAGCCAGGCCGCCGTGATCAGCTCCAATTCCTCATTCCGCCCAATCAACTCCGTTACCTGCGGAACCTTATACGGCTGACTTACGAACACGGTCATCGATCCGATGGTCAACTCTTTTTGACTCATTAGTGGCTTCCTTCTGAGATCAAACGAAATCCGATATAGGGGGTCCGGGCCAGCACGACCGCGGCATCCCGATTGGAGGCGCGGAGTGTATCGACCGAAAAGTCGTAAGCGCCTCCTTTGAGCACCCGTTTGGGCGCTCCGTCGAAACAACGATCCGTGCACCATTCCCACACGTTGCCCGAAAGGTCGAAACAGCCGGTCGGGGAACGACCTCGGTCGAATGCCCCCACAACGGTCGAACCGCGATAGTGTCGATCATAGTTGGCCAGCCCGGGACAAGGCGGCTCATCACCCCAGGGATACTCGCGCTCATCGCCACCGGTGGCGACATGCTCCCATTCCGCTTCTCGTGGCAGTCGCCAGATTCGACCGGTCTCGTGCGAGAACCAGCGTGCAAAGTCCTCCGCATCATCCAAATGCACAAATACGACGGGACACCACGGACCGGCCAATCGACTGTAAAGATGATCCTCGCGATGCAGGTTGCGAAGGTGGACTGGTAATGGGTGATCGCGGCTCTGGCAGAACGTGTGATAGAGAGAATTCGTCACCAGGTACTTACCAACGACAGCCGACATCTTGGTGCGGGAATCGTCGTTGAGGACTTCGGACAGGGGATACCCCAGCGGAGAGCAACATCCCAGAGGCTCCTCGATCAGCCGCAGGAACTGGTCAATCGACTGCAACCGAAGTTCCGGCGCGATCGCCAGGCAGTGGAACGTCAGACACTCCCAAGGGTCCGACCAGGACTCCAATGGCAGCCAGTGTCGCGATTGCAACACAAGCCCACGTAAACAACTGAGCAACGCACCCAGGGCAAAGACGTCGATATTCTCCGGCAACCGGAGAAGCGGCCGGCTCAGTTCCGGTGCCAGTGAATCGGCGTCCTTGCTGATGCCTCGGAAATAGTCCAACGGCGTCGGCTCCTTCTTCCAATCGCCTCCATCGGCAGAGACAAGTGTGTCGAACCCGGTCAACCAAATCTTCTCGTTCGCGTCGATCAGGAAGTGCCTTAAGGGAAACGACAAGACACGAAGGTCTTGCTGATGAGCAATCAGACAGACTTCAGCTGCCAACCGCAGCACCCGATTAATCTCATCCGATGTCAGTCGACGACCATTCGCGATATCGCTGGCCAGGGTACGTCGTCCGGCGATCTGATCCGTCGCTAGAAACGGCCGCGTCCGATCGACTTCCGGTTGGCAATGCTTGTTCAAATTGAGCACGCATGGATGATCGATCTGCCGCCATCGCAACGCCCGTGACGCAAACCAGGTGCGAACAACGGGACGTTTGATTACGTCGTCACGGAGCAGGTGGACTGCATGCTGTGTAGGCGTCTGCTGTTGCGAATTGGATCCATCCGGTAATTCGCCAGTCTCCTGGACGGCGCAATAGACGTCGGCATTTCGCCCACGATGAAACGCCTGCCCTACGATTTGAAACCGTCCGCCCACGATCCGGTCCGCCTCGGATTCGGGCAACACTGTCCGATGCAGGATATCCCACGACTGGTCGTCCAGCAGAGCAAAGGCCGGGGATGCAACCGAGTCTTCCCTCGCGTCAGACCTGGTACCGCCCCAAATCCCGCTTTTCCGCCAGGTGTCGGGCAGCTGATCGAATGCCAGAGTTGATTCCGCAGAATCCTTGTCGGCCACCGACGGCGGAACAACATCCAGTTCCACCTCGGATTGCTCACTGAAGGGGGCGACTTTCGATTGGCCGCGTTGCTGGTCCAGATCAAGTGTCAACTCGAGCATCCCCCACAAGTCATTCTGGCTGGCCGTCGGCCAATACCAGAAGGCCGGCTGCAGAGACATCGCCTGCCGCTGGTCCAGTCGCAACAGATAGACGCTCTTAACCGTGGGAATGGGCGCCTCGGCAGCCAGTCCGAGCGTCAGTTTCGTCGGCCGCTGACCACACAGCACCTGGACATCGACAGTGCGATCTGCCTCATCGATTTTCCGGACGGCTACGAAGACAAACCGTTCGAGGAACTCCAGCGCCTCGTAGACGTCGAGAATCGACTGTCGCAACCGCTGGACCACATCGCCAGATCTCCCGCGTCTCCGGGCCACCTCCTGCAACAATTCCAAGAGACGATCGAGGCACTGGGCCTGGCGTCGTTCCCAATCCACAAACTGAGGGACAAACCGCTGCGGGCACTCTGGACAGGAGAGCCGAAGCAGTTGCCGCCAGTCCGAATCCTCCATGAAGTGCTGGAGGAGTTCCAGCTGCTCGATTTCCTCGGCACTATCGGCAGCGAAGATCCCGTGCAGCAACGCATCATGGGTTGCCAGCAGGGCAAGGAAGCGGAGCGTTTCCCCGCCAAGAACTGTCAACTCGTCCTTCCCACCCTTAATGCTGCCGGCAAATAGCTTCGCCAACGGAGTCGGGAACTGCAGCCAAACGCCCCGCTCAGAGTCGCTCAGCCGGGCCAACTCGGCCAGATCCGGGATCGCCTGGGCCACGCATTCGTGAAGCTCGCTGGCACTGGAAAACTCATACCAGATGTGATCTTCCTGCCGCAAAGTCGCGCGGTAGTCCTGCTGCCATTGCCGCTGTTGCTGGGAATCTTCACCACTCCCCTGGAGCGGACAGTCTGGCTTAGGGAAGAAAAGATAGACCGGCTTCCCCAGTTCTCGGGCGATGTGATACTCAAGCTGTGTATAAGACTGCGGCGGATCCCACTGTTGATCGGACGGCGCGCCGCCGAACACCTCGCCCACCAAACAAATCACCGCATCACACGACTTGATCTTGGCAACCAACAGTTCGTGAATCGTTCGGTAATCGGTTTGAAACTCATCCTGAACTTCCACGTCAATCCGAAGCTTGTGCAAGTATCGCGTGAGTTCATTGCGATACTCGCCCAAATCGCAAGTGGTCGCGCTAATAAAATACTTCATGTGCTCGGCCAACAGCAAGAACGTGTTCTCAGTTTCTTCTGTTTTCTTCTGTTCAATCTTTACGACATTACAGTTACACTCTCTTGCGAAACGAACAGATATTACTGAATGGGTCCTCCGACTACGCCTGCTCGGTCGCACTCAGTTTGTCCCATTGGATCCCGACGCGGCGCAGTGCATAGCCGATCTCTTTCGTATAGTCGCCATAGCCGACCATCCAATGGAACCCGGGCATCCGTTGGGCGACCAGCTGATCCGGCACATCGTAAGCCACGTCGATCTGATCACGGCAGATAGGCAAGAATGGAGCATCGACGATCTTTCCTCGCAAGCCCATCCACCGCTCCGACTTGAAGTCTGGTGCGAGGACTGTCAGGACCTGCCCCTTGGACATCTCGACTTTCGGCGCGGCACCATAATCCGACTCGAAATGCGTCACAATTCGAGCGTCCTCGAGTGTCTTGCCGTCCATCTTTCGCGGGCCGGTACAATGAGCCAAAGTAATCACACCATCGTGCGGATACGTTGGGTCGTTCAAGAAGACCGGATTTCCACTGATATTCGCCAGTAGCACGCCGGAGGGAATGACGACGAAATCCGATTCGCAAAACGCCAAATAGCCATCGTCGTTGAGCGTACTAAGCGTCAAACAGGCTGCCGTTTGGGCAATCGGCATGATCGTAGCCATGCAACCTTGAATCGTAATCGCCTGGCAATCGGCTTTCTTCATCAAGCCTCGAAATACTTGATCCAAAAGGAAACAATTATCGACGAATTGCCGTTTTGTTTCCAATGAGGTACCGGGCCGTCCAAGATACGTATCAGCCCGTTTCTTGGCAAGGCTCACGGCGTTGCTGTCTGCACGTGCCTCCTTGATCAACCGGCCGAGATCCTCATACGTGACTGTTTGCAAATCGAAGTCCCAGACCTTCTTGACCAAATCGGGAACCACGCCACGCGGCTGTGCCCAACCACCGGCCCCACCAATACAGAGGATCTTCGTCCCCCGTGTGTTTTTCAAACCGCATAGCGACCGCAAACGCCAAGTCAACTCGTCAAGGCTGTCCGTTACAATATCGTCGAACGTAACGTTATCCAACTTTGCCTCGTCGGTATGTTGACGGATGAAGCGAGGGCTGACAATCTCGTATTGCAAATAGACGGGCCCACTACGATGCCGTTGAAAGACAATAACGTCTTTGCCGAAACTCTGACAGCCGTTGATGGCGCCGCCCGCACCATAGACAATAATAACGTCAGCTTTCTGGACTTGAGGGGCGTTCACCATCTGTTTGATATTGTTGACCGAAGCGACTGCGGCAAACTCGACTGGAAAATCAGACGCCTTGGCAATTCCTGCCAGCTCCTTCGTGATTCGACCCGCCTCCTGAGCCGCTTGTTCCGCCGTCTCAATCCCGCCCCAGCTTCGCCAGGAACGCATCGGCGCCCGGCGTGCTTGATTCCACACCAGAATCGGCAAGACGTTCAGCGACTCGCGTTTCTTGGGCATCGGAAGTTCCGGCTCCGCCGCACCGGCGAGTGTTGCCCAACTCAGCCCGCCCAAGACAACACCACCTACAGTTGCCGTGGTAAGAAAACCTCGGCGCGACACACTCAAGTCGTCATGCCAATGGCTGTCGGGGCAGCAATGACACACTTGCCCCTCATGGGCACGACCATCGCATTGGTCACGGTTCTCGTGGTCGTTCACAGGTCTCTCCTTTGATTGGTGGTGGGAAGCGGATCCACTCCTTCTTCGAGGAGGCGTTTGAGATTCGCAAACCGACCATTCGTACCTGACGAAACAGCCAGTTACCTACGGCGGACTGAGCTTAACACATGCGCGCTCGTGTTTCAAGAAATTGACGGGCTGAGATGGCCGGGCCGCAACCTGCACACGGACGGTGCCTTGTTGGACATTGCCGCCCCATATCTGCTCGTGACCCGGGATTCCGGCGTGTCGGCTTTTGCCGATCTGGCCAGATGGTGGCGTCACGCGAATCCGCGCGACCTTGACACACCCGGCCAACTTACCAACCCAGGAGACGGTCCAAATCAACTGAGGAAATCGACCTGACCGGCTCGGACATCATACATGGCACCGACCACTTTGATTGTCCCTTCTCGGGCAAGTTTTTCGAGGACGGAACTTTGCGTCAGAATGCGGTCGATCGTGCGCGCAAGATGTCTCTGGTACACTTCATCAATGATCGCTTGCTGGGCTTGCAAGTCCATGTCAGGCCATCCGCTGAGGCGATCTGGTTGAATGCAGTTTTGAATTTCGCGCACGGTGGCATCCAGGTGCACGCAACCGGTCGTTTCCAACACGCGCCGCTTGCTAAGCGATGACTCAATAGCCATTCTGACAACGACGCTGTTACTGTGCCCCATCACACAAATCAGCTTGGCGCCGGAGACCGCACACGCGTACTCAAGACTCCCCAAGACACCTTCGCTGACCAGATTCCCGGTAACTCGGGAACACAGGATGTCACCAAGCCCGACATCAAAAATCAGCTCGACCGGCGTACGTGAACTGGAACCGGTCAACACAATCGCAAGGGGATGGGCGTATCCGGCCGATGCTTCGAGTTGTCGAGTCAAATCGCGAGTCAATGGCTGGCCGGTTCGAAATCGCTTATTACCGTCCTGCAGTATCTGCAACACATTGTCCGGCGTGAGCCGACTCTGTAGATCGCGGGTCGTGTAGTCGACATACTGAACCCGGTCCTCAAGTTGCTCGTAGTGATCCTTCAGTCCGACCAGACTGATCTCAATGCCGCGTGCCGGTGCGATCTCGTTGAGATATTCCCAAATCAAGTCCTGGACATCCGCATCAATGTAGTCGGTGCGGCGAGCGTCGAGCAACACATGTCCGCCGCGGGGCACAGAGTCAAGGGCTTTCGACAGTGCGACACGATTCAGAAAGCTGACCTGATTGGCTAACTCAATACGCAACACGTCGCCACCGATGTGTTTTTCAACGACTTGGCGCAATGGGTTTCGTAGATTACTGCGCAAGATGAACACAAGGCTAAATCCGAGTCCGATCAAGATTCCGACCAACAGGTCGCTCAACACAATGGCGACAACCGTTATGACAAACGGCAGGAATTGATTCATGCCCTCACGCCACATTTGCATGAACAACTGCGGCTTGGCAAGTTTAAAACCGATTACAATCAAAATGGCCGCGAGGCAGGAAAGCGGTATTGAGTTGAGCCAGGTGGGCAACATGACAACACACAAAAGTAATAGCAGCCCATGCACGATCGTTGCCAGTTTAGTTTTCCCACCCGACTCGACGTTCACGGAACTGCGCACAATAACCGAAGTGACAGGCAGCCCACCGACCAAACCCGCCACGATGTTACCCAACCCCTGTGCGATCAACTCACGAT
Source organism: Planctomycetota bacterium (assembly GCA_024274855.1). Lineage (GTDB taxonomy): Bacteria > Planctomycetota > Planctomycetia > Pirellulales > Pirellulaceae > JAJSAJ01. The sequence goes on from JAJSAJ010000859.1 coordinate 9,525, forward strand.
TCGGCGGGGTAACACGCCTTTGAGAGTCGATCTTGTCAACCGCTTCGACGTTCAATAACGTCTCCAACGATGCGACGATCGCAATCGTCAAAATGGCAGGCACGAGTTCTGGATTCGTAATCGCACGAAAATCGGGCAACTGAAGAAAACCGACAAAATCGGTAAGACTCTTTGCGACCGGCACTTGAACCATGTGACTGGGAGCGAGAGTCCACAAGCCCCCCATTCTTGACAAGAGCACGTTCAGACCGACACCGCCAAGCACAACGACCAGCGGCGCCGGGATCGACGATCGCTTCAACCATTTGATGCGGTCCCAGGCAACCAGGGTTAGAACGGACACAATACCGATAAACATCGCCGTGGCATGCGTGTCATCGATAACATGGCCGATCGCGGAAAACGTATTCGCGTGATCAATCTCCCAAAAAGACAACCCGCCGAGAATATTCGTGTCATGGCCAAACAGATGGGGAATCTGCTTCAGAATCAGAATGATGCCGACAGCCGCAAGAAGCCCTTTGACGACACTTGCCGGAACAAAATCCGCGATCGATCCAGCGCGCACAATCCCCAGCACAACCTGCAGAACACCGGCCAACAACACGGCCAGCAAGAAAGCCTGGAACGAACCCAAACCGGCGATTTGTGCCGCCACAACCGCGGTCAACCCGGCCGCGGGCCCACTAACACTCGTGTGCGACCCGCTGAAAGTGCCCACCAGGATCCCGCCGATCACGCCGGCCAGAATCCCGGCAAACGGAGGAACCCCCGATGCCAACGCCACCCCTAAACATAAGGGCAATGCCACCAGGAATACGACCAAACCCGACGTGAAATCAGCCAAAAGCGTACGTCGACGATCCGTGCTTAATGGTTGCTGCGTTTCCATGGATGGCCTGGCTCTTTGTCGTACTCAAGTCACAATCGTTTGACGTGGCATAAGAAGGGCCGGCCGCGATGCGCATACACACCGGCCAAGTGTGCGTCTTCCGCTGGGCGTCAAACAAGACTGAGTAACCTGCTATTGCTAAGAAAAGAAAGCATCTGCACCAACAACGCGTTGGGCGACATTTCTGCCCGGCACGGTATACGATCACCGGAACATCACTGCAATTCGACCTATAACACCGCTTCTCTCACTTGCGATCAGTGTACAATAGCCTCGTCTTTTTTCCAGATGTGCAGATCGGTAAAATACGGGCTGCCGACCCGTTGCCTGACCGACACAGCATCGGAAGAGGCCAAACGGAGTTTTTCATTGACAGCGGCAGACGTACATAGTTGGCTACGGTCGATTCACGCGTCTCCATGGATGCACGACGTCCTGGAGTGGCAAAGCCGCAACCAGAGGGGATCGCCCCCGTATTTGGAACGCTTCCGTTGTGCTCTAATGGAACATGCGTGCATGGTGCGTGCGCGTCACATCGTAAGACTCTAGCATTATCTGAGATTAGTATTCCCGGGGGGGGAAATCACACGATGGCAAGTCTGTTCTTCGGACAACACCTGGTGGGTCTGGTACCACGGCAATAGACCAACACAACTCTGCCCAAGGATGTTGATGCCCTGGGCGGTCGGAACCATGCCCAGACTGTGGCGCGTCCTGAAAGGGGAGCGGCCTCCACCGCGTATCGGCGCCAATGGCTGGCAATTTGCAGTATTGCAGCCAGTCTGCTCGCTGGATTCGGCGGTAACACGGAAGCCGCATCCCCGATGACTGCGGAGCATCTGCGTTGCGAGTACCTTGTCAATCCGCTGGGGATCGATGTTCGCCACCCACGACTAAGCTGGACGCTCGAGGCCGACGGGCGAAATCAGCACCAGTCGGCCTATCGGATTCTGGTCGCGTCGGATCGAGATCGCTTGAATCGCAACGAAGCGGATCTTTGGGATTCCGGACGTGTCGATTCCAGCGACACCGTGCAAATCGGCTACGCTGGAAAGCCATTGGCTTCACGTACTTCGTGTGTCTGGAAAGTTCGCGTATGGGACGGTAACAACCGGCCGTCCGCATGGAGTACACCGGCAGCCTGGACAATGGGCTTGTTAACCGACCAGGACTGGACATCTCGGTGGATCGGTCAACCAACTTCAATGATTCCGAAAGGACTGAACGCCAATTCGCCCTGGTTCCGCAAGGTCTTTGCACTCGACGCACGCCCTATTCGGGCCGTGGCATACGTCGCTTGCATGGGCTACTACGGGTTGCATCTTGGCGGGAACAAAGTAGGAGACAGTGTACTGGCACCGGCCGTCAGCAATTATGCACATCGCATCTACTATGTCACGCACGAAGTAACTTCGCGTGTCCATCAGGGCAAAAACTGCATCGCACTGTGGCTGGGCCGCGGTTGGTATGTCGAAGGCTTGCCAGGCGTCTCGCAGCGTGGGCCCATTGTCCGCGTTCAATTGGAAATCACGCTCGAGGATGGCCGGACGATTTCGATCGATAGTGACCGAACGTGGAAGACGCACATTAGCTGTATGACGACACTGCGGCCAAAGCGAGGGTTCGGCTTCAATTATGGCGGTGGCGAGCGGTACGATGCGCGCGATGAATTGCCCGGCTGGAACACTGCGGGACTGGACGATTCGGATTGGAACGCGGCCGCCGAACAGAAGCCGCCGGCCGCTCGCTTGGTCGCTCAGATGATCCAGCCCAACCGACTCGTACGACAATTGCAACCTCGGACGATCGAGGCACTGGACGATGGGCAGTATCTGGTCGATATGGGCCGGAACTTCAATGGCTGGTTTCAGTTGCGATTCCAAGCGCAGCCGGACACGACCGTTCAATTGGAATATCACGAGCTGCGCCCGCCCGATGAGGAACGAAACAACTACTTGCAAATCGATCAATGTGCAGCCAAGGATCGGCAACCGACCGTCTTCCGCAACCGCTTTAATTACCACGCATTTCGTTGGGTCAAAATCAGCGGGCTCAGCCAAGCTCCGTCCAAAGACGATATCAAGGCATGGCTGGTTGATACCGATTTTCACGAGGTCGGCAATTTCGCATGTTCCAACCGGCTGCTGACTCGCATCTACCAGACCGTAGCTTGGACCTACCGGTGCGTCACACTCGGTGGTTATGCGGTTGACTGTCCTCATCGAGAGCGTCTGGGGTACGGCGGGGATGGGCAAGTGACGATGGAGACGGGCTTGTACACGTTCGATGTGGGCGCAATGAATACCAAGTGGCTGGGAAATTGGCGTGACGCCCAGAACCGAGAGACGGGCGAGTTGCCAAACACGGCTCCTTATCCTCGCCCCGCAGGCGGCGGGCCGACCTGGGGAGCAATCTGCGTCATGCTGCCGTGGCAAATGTATCTGCACTACGGCGATCACCGAGTCTTGCAGCAGAACTATGACATGATGCAACGGTATATCGCCTTTCTGGATTCCAAGAGCCGGGACGATTTGCTACGGCCTTACGGGCACGAATTCTACGGGTTCATTGGCGATTGGGTCGCACCGGATCGCGATCAGCGCGTCGGACCGTGGAGCAGTGAAGAGCTGCGAGTCTGTTTCAATAACGTGTTCTACGTCTATCTGCACCAGCTGATGGAGAAAATCGCTACGGTGCTGGACAAACCCGGCAATGCAACACGTTATCGAGAAAAAGGCCGCCGAATCGCACACGCCGTTCAAGCTCGTTTCTTCAAACCGGACAAGAACGTCTACGCAACTGGCGAGCAACCGTATCTTGCATTTCCCCTCTATGTCGGGCTCGTACCCAAACCTCATCGCAAACAGGTTCTTGCCAACTTGGAAAAAGAAATCGTACAAACGCACAAGGGACATTTGCATTCAGGTATGCACGGTACGTACTTCCTACTGAAATGTCTGAATCAGGCTGAGCGAGATGATTTGATCTTTCAGATTGTCAACCAACGCACCTATCCGGGCTGGGGCTATATGCTGGACCAGGGAGCCACGACGATCTGGGAACGCTGGGACGGAAAGTACTCGCGAATCCACAGTACCCTGTTATCGATCGGGCCCTGGTTTCCTGCCGGCATCTGCGGGATTCAACCGGACGAGCACCGACCGGGATTCGAGCATGTGTGGATCCGCCCACGTTTCGTCGGTGACCTGACCTGGGCCAAATCGCATTACGATACAATTCGAGGCCGCGTCACCGTAGCATGGCGCAAGGACGGCGGCAAACTGAATGTGAAGATTGTCGTTCCAGCCAATACGACGGCAACCGTTTGCCTACCGGCCCTTTCCAAGGCAACGATTCAGGAAAGCGGCCAGCCACTCGACGACGCCGAAGGAGTTCGACTGGTCAGTCGCACCGGCAACGCTGTAGTGATTGGAATCGGGTCGGGATCCTATCAGTTCAAAATACAAAACGCGGAACCGAAGTCACCTTGAGGCGGCTGACGTCCCATCGATACCGCCGGTATATCACAAATCGTTGCCACAAATTCGTTTCATCGGGAGTTCTCATGCGAGGTCGCACCGAGGGGCCGTAAGTCAAGACAGATGCAATGAAAAGGACGCGTCGTCCGCGCGGCATATTGTTCATACGCGAGCCAAGACGCCGGCTTCGTTTAACGCCAAGCCGGAGACGCCGGCCAGCTAGTTCATCAGCTTCTCGATCATCGGCTCCATTGCCTCCGCCCAAATGCCGTATCCCGTTTCATTCGGATGCAATAGATCAGGCATGATGGACTTCGACAACCGGCCGTCATCGTCGAGAAATTTGTCGTTGATATCCAGAAAGAACACATATTTGTCATCAGCGTATTTGGCAATGATCTCGTTCGTGGCATCGTTCAGTTTTCGCAACCGGTTGTCGGGCTTCTCGCCGCGTGGAAGAATAGCCAACAGTAGAATTTTCGTCTTGGGCAGACGGGTTCTCAGTTGCTCGATGATCGCTTTGATGCCGGCTGCTGTCTCCTGAGCGGGATCCTGCCGATGCCCTGCGTTATTAGTCCCGATCATGATCACGGCTAACTTGGGCGATATGCCATCAATCTCACCGTGCTGCTGGCGCCAGATCACGTGCTCAGTACGGTCGCCGCTAAAGCCAATATTCAGTGCATTGCGTTTCCCGTAGTATTTATCCCAGACCTTCCGGCCCTTGGTCTCCCAACCGTGCGTGATCGAGTCACCGATCATCAGCAAGTCGACCTGCTTCATCTCCTTGATCGCCTTGAGCTTCTCGTTGTGCCGAGGCATCCACCACGACTGTGCCCACTTTGCCGTCTGGACTTCGGGCTTCAGTGCCGGAATTTGTTCGGCAGTCACTCCAGCCGAAGCGACCGCACAATCCATCAGTAGTGTGACAAAAAGCAAAACGGCTGAAAGTCGGGTCTTCATATTGGTGCCTTTCTCGGAGTAGTTAGGATTCGCCAATCAATAACTGTCGCACTCTTCCGCGTACAGACCCCCATGGGCTCGCCCCATGGGTGAATCAGTCTCGCAGCTAAGGAGGATCGCCGCACGAACGCCCCCCAGTACACGCGACAATAATTGATTCGCCGGCCCTCAATCCACAAGCTGAACCGGTCCTCTATTCTACGCCCTGAGGGCCGCCAGCCAAAGAGGGACAAGAGGATCCTCGGCCAAACACGGCAAGGCCGCAACCCGCTCGTTTGCCGTACCGCGAATGCCTCGCGGGAACTAACTCCCTGCATCCGCGACGATTATCCATTACAATGACGAGTCATAACGCGGCAACCGTCTAACTTCAGTAGGAAACGTCGCGAACTCACACCACGAATCAAAGAAGAATTAGCCCCACGGATGGCAAAGCGGCCCACGGATACCAGGAGAGTAAACCCGCGAGTTAGAGAAGAAAACACGACACCCGTGCTTGTGTTCGTCGTCCTCTCCCGTTCCCTGCTGGATGTTGGATGTTCCTTGTTAGATGTTCGGCATGCATGTTAACCCGAGCTACCTGTCGGCACATGGTGAGTCTTTCGTTCAAACCCCGTCACACGCCCGCCCAAGGAAACCGCCATGCTCCTGGAACTGCAACTGGATAGACATTGGCTTTCATTGTCCCTTTTTGCCACGCGCGCGTTGCTTTTTGCCACACTCGGGCCGACGTTGGTGCAGGCTGCGGTGCCGGATCGCTACAAATTATCGGTCGAGTGCATCCATGCCGAGCAGGGACACTGCTACATCGCCACGATGGACTTTGGCGAACCGGGAGACAAGTTCACCAGTGGCAAGTCGATGCTCATGGTATTCGAGGACGGCCGTCCACTCGGCCCACCACATGCCGTGCACGCGAGCATTCGCACAACGGGCCACGGTCGCTACTCGCACTGGGCTCGCGAGTCGCTTTACTTCTCGACCTCGGACAACTCGGACCCACGTTCCAACGGTCGCAAGTACGAAGTGGCGTCACGCAATCCACGCAGCACATTGTCAGGCCTGGACCGATTCCCAGCGGTGCAAAAGCAACAGACCGAGCAGATCACATCCGGCCGCCACCAGTACGACATAAACATGGGTGGCACCCTGGACATGATGAACACCCGAACGCTTGCCAGCAGCAATTGCTATATCACCTTCCAAAACAATATTGACCTGACCATTGAAAACACGGGCGATGTTCCAGTCGTTAATCCGCGGCTTGTGGTCAACGATCGCGGCAACTGGTACACGTTCGACAGCCTACTGAAAGAATTCACTCGGGGCGCGAAGACCGACCAGGACAGAGTCTACTTGATCTGGGAGAACATGCGTCAGAACCTCTACCACGAGACTCCGCTGTTCGGTAACGCTGAGCCACACGATCCGGTGAAACTGTTCAATATTTTCGGTTTCAACTTGTGCGACGACGCGGGCAACGCCGGCTGCTCGTTGTTCCACCACGCCGGGTTTGTTGGATCCAAGAATCGTGCACTACGTGGCCACGTGCAATGCGAGGCGTGTGTCAACGGTGTACTTCAATTCATGGATGTCGACATGGATTGCTTCTACCTTGACCGGGAAAATGAACGGCCGGTGAGCGGGGACCGATGCGCACAGGATCACGATCTGGTACGACGCGAATTGAACTACGGACCAGTTGTCTCGCGGTTCACCAGCAGCGACGCGCCGGCTGCCCTGTTTGGACCCGACGATCGGCTGTACGACGCGCAGTTGCGAGGCCATGAGATCGCCTACACGCTGCGGCCCGGTGAAAAGGTTGTTTTCCGGTGGGACAACGTCGATAAATACTGTGCGGAGAGCAAAAAGCGGACGCACCGGCCAAAGTACTTTGGTAACTCGAAGTTCGTCTATCAGCCTCGCCTAACACGCGATGACGTGCAGAAGAGCGCCCGAACATCGAAAGACCTGCTTCAGACATCCACGGCAGGCAACAAATCGGCACTTACCGGGAAGTCGCCGGATGCGTTTGTCGTCTATGCGATCAACACACCTTACCCTGCCTGTGGCGGGCTGGTGCGAGCCACGTGCGTCGGCCATACGGCTGAGGACCGTGTCGCCATCGCACTCTCCCTGGATGGCACGCACTGGCAGACACTCTGGTCCAAGAAGGGTACGGGCGAGCATCGAGCGGAAGTATCCCTTGAGCAAGCTCTGGACATCCACAAGAAGCCAGCCAAATACAGCTATTTTATTCGAATCGAATTGGCGTCAGCCGGTGCCGCACCCGGTCCCAGCCTTCACGCGTTGGAAATCGAAACAGATGTGCTCGCCGCCCCTGTATCTCTGCCCCGTTTGCGGTTGGGATCGAACCACATTCGCTACTGGGACGAAACGACCGGCGAACATGCCGTGCGGATCACGCACCGGTGGAAAGAAAGCAATGCGGTCACTCCGCTGCCGCCAGCCGGAATGCCTGAGTATCCGACAGACGGCGCATCAGTACGTGACTCGATTATTACGCTCCGCTGGCCAGCCGTCGACGGCGCCAATCGGTACCAACTGCGAGTCAGCCGGAGGCCGGACTTTCTGTATCCGTATCGACCGTGCCTGGATGTCATCATCCCCACTACAGAATGGACGGTCCCCTACACCGGGATCTTCAGTCCAGATACAACATACTACTGGCACGTGCGTTGCGGTGACCAGTGGGGCGTTTGGGGCCCGTGGAGCCAGCCGTCGACCTTTACCTGGCATGGACCGCGCGTTCCAGTGAACTTGAAGTGCGAGCCACACGAACAAACCATCACACTCCACTGGAAACCGAATCGGCACGGTGAGCGACCTGTTCGCTACGAAGTATATGGAAGCGATGAACGAGGATTCTCAGTTCACAAGGGCCAGCATAACGTACCGGGCCGTGGTACGACTCCCGGCAACTTCCTGGGCCGAACCACCAACACTGCGATGGTTGTCGTTTCACCCAAGGCGACTGCGGCCGCCGCGAACAAAGCGTTCTACCGCGTTGTAGCCGTCGATACCTTCGGCACCGAAAGCGGTTGCTCGGACTATGTCGAATTGCCGCATCCGTTTGTTTACTCACAGCCAACAGAAACAGCAACAATCGGCCAACCCTATTCGTACACGGTGAAGACACTGCGGGCGTTGGGCGACTATCAATGTAAGCCAGACCCATCAGCAGGCAACCAGCAATATAGTTACCGATTCTGGGATATCGAACAAGATACATTCAAACTGGACAAAGGTCCCAGATGGCTGTCAATCGATCGAAAATCAGGGGCCATGTCCGGTATACCGCATGCCGGCGACGTCGGCGACCAATCTGTTCAAGTAGAAGTAGCAACTCAATTCGGCGGTTGCACCAAGCATGCATTTCGCATCAAGGTGGTGGGCATGAAGCGGTGACGACAGACATGCCGGATCGAAGACGGTTGCCCCACCTTGCCAAATGGCAAGTAATCGACTGAACGGGAGGAAGACTAGAACACTAATCACCACTTATCTTCACTAATCCAGATCGAAGACTCGAGCGAACATTCAGAGCGAGTCTGTCCATTTCGCTCGGCGCTGAACATGCAGCTTTCCCCCATTTCGGGTAGTCGTTCACGGGGTTTTCATCTGCCAGCGCGTTAGCACCAGAGTTTCGCTCAACTTCCCACGCGTCCGATTTATCATTAGTCATTTGACATTACGCATTTATCATCGAGAGAGGCAGCGCAACGGGGTCATACTCTTGCCAGTGACAAATGATAATTGATAATGGGGTAACACTTTAACCAAATGGAGAACGAGCGTTGGTCGAGGGCCCCCCATGGGCAAATAAGTCTCGCGATCTAAAGAACATGTGCTGAAAAACTTTCCTTTCCGCTTCCTCCCCGCCTCCTTTGGCGGCGGGGAGGAAGCGGGGGTTGGCATGACATGCCGGTCTTAGCTCAATAGACTCGCTCACCAACGGCACAAGGCCGTTGGGGTCGATCAGCCGAAACAACAACAGCGAGGAGATACAAATCCAACTGCAGACGGCTAAACAGTTGCGTTTTTGAAACGATCACGCGACCCTTGGCATGAACAACCCTTAACATGGCCCACAACCTAATCGTTCAACGGACGAGGGCGTCCGGCGGGCGACATGTGTGCGCGACAATTAGTGCCCCAACCAGAAAGAAATCGGTTGCCATGAAAACTTTCCCACAGTTTCTGTCATTTGCCGGCTGCGTCGTCCTGTTGACACTGGGCGCGAACTTCTGTTGCGCTTCCGAACGCCCGGATACCAAGTCATCCAATCAGAAAGCGTTCCCGCCCGAGTTGGTACGATTCTCGCCATATCCCAAGAACCCCATCTTTGCTGGAACAGGAACGAATACCTGGGATTCGTTGATTCGCGAACGTGGCTATATCCTGCGAGAAGGCAATACCTATTACCTTTGGTATACCGGTTATAACAAGAACCGCTCGGGCACCATGCGTCTGGGACTCGCCACGTCAACTGATGGAATTACGTGGAAACGCGAATCAGACAAGCCAATTTTCGACGACTCCTGGGTCGAAGACATGTGCGTGGTAAAACACGAGGGCGTTTACACGATGTTTGCTGAAGGCAAGCATGATATCGCACATATGCTGACCTCGACCGATCGGCGACACTGGCGCGATCATGGCAGCCTGGACATCCGTCAGACAAATGGAAAACCGCTATCGCCCGGTCCATACGGAACACCAACGATCTGGATCGAAGATGGAACCTGGTATCTATTCTACGAACGACATGACGCAGGCGTCTGGTTGGCCACGTCCACAGATCGCCGTGTTTGGAAAAACGTACAAGATGATCCGGTGCTGTCGCCGGGCCCCGAGTCGTATGACAAATTGGGCATTGCGCTGAACCAAGTGATCAAATACAAGAGCCGTTACTACGGTTACTACCATGGAACAGGACAGAAGAATTGGGGTCTGTGGTCAACCAACGTCGCCATGTCGGATGATCTCGTCCACTGGACAAAGTACACTGGCAATCCGATCGTCGAGAACAACTGCAGCAGCGGAATTCTGGTAAACGACGGCCACCAATACCGGCTGTACACCATGCATCCGAAAGTCCGGCTGTTCTTTCCGAAACGCTAGGCTTTGTCTCAAGACGGGAGGGCGAGGCTCATGCCGAGCCGTTCTGGCCAACAAAACAAGAGGCTCAGCAGGAGCTTCGCCCTCCCGGACGCGTTTCGCCCTCCCGGAAACACTGCTTCAACGAGTTTTGAGACAAAACCTGGTTGTACCGCACCCGCTTGAACTGACGCGAGCGCACGAAGGTTGTGATGCTGTGTCGTCTTGACGCCCGACCACGCCCGTTGGCTTGCGCCCCACGGATAGCGCATTGCACCCGGCGACGGGAGGAGGCCGTGTCGGCGAACTCGAGAGTGGGCCAGCACCAGCCCGTGGAAGCCGGCGACTACGGCTTGGCGTTAAACGATTCCTCGATGATTCGATATCGGTGGTGCCAATAACTTCCAGGAGCCGGTCGCTCACTCGACGACGGTCACACCCAAACATACGACTGTCGCTTCAGTACCCGCAGCAACAAACGTCACATCTTTCACAAGTAGTTCGGGCCGTGGGTTTTTCCATTCCATGACCCACACGCATGCGTCGGCCTCGCGAGATCCAAGATCCTGCCGCGCAACGGTCGATCCCATCCAATACGTACTTGGACCGGGCATCACTCGTGCCCGGGGTGGGCAGTTCCACAGATGAACGTCGTACCCAATCCTGACGGGAATCAACGTCGAGTCACCATTCTCGTAGCGGACCTTATAGTAAGCGACCGGCAAGGCCAATGGATCGGTGTTCTTTTTGAAGAATCGCTGCCGCAAGGCCTTCGTTTGCATTTCAGTCGCGCCGGCCGTGTGCGCGAATGCAAAGCCGCGCACGCGCCGGCCCACCTGTACCGGCTGTGAAACTTGTTGCTGCTTGATGAGTATACAGTCCGGTGCGGATTTCGGACGATCAAACGGAACGCCGCCGATCGACATCGGCCCGCTGGGCAACGAGCGCAAGTCCTGATCCGGTCCCAAGTCCATCCATCCCTTGCCGTCGCCGGATTTTGCGTCACGTGTCGAGTCACTACACGCGTCGGCGATCGAGATCGGTCGATAGAAAAGCTTGCGGGTCCCCCAATCCGGCACGTCCATCACATTGGACCAATGGACACCATCCGAGTGAATCATTTCCGCTTGCCCCACGGTTGCCACGGCCGGCTTCCAGCAGCAAGCGGCATTCGCGTGCAGTGCCGGTGTCGAATAGTTGCATTGCTTGTCAGAATGAACAAAGTTCGACCAGACCCACGTCGTTGTTTCCAGAATACCGAACGCGTCATAGTCCTTCCAGACAAATGGAACAGCATCCATCTTTCGAGATTCAAAAGCCGTTTGTACCGACCACGGGGTAAACCCGAGGGATCTGAGTCGTTCTGGAGGGACGGACAACGGCGGGATGCTCCACGTAGTGATGATCAGATTACGAGGAAGATTTGGCAATATATCGGCAACGTGGTAAGGCTCGCCACCATTCCACGTTACGGACAACATGTCGTCAAACAGAATCGGCGTGACATCACGATCGTGAAAGTACTTTGCCAACTCGGTCCAATGATCCAGCAGAAGCTGGTTCCTTGTCTTTCCGGCACACAACTTGCACGTGCGTTTGGCGGTCCGATTCCAACCCTGGTTGACTTCGTCACCGCCCATCAAGAAATACTTCGGCTCGAATAGCTCAAGCAGTTCCTCGGCAATGTCTTTCAGAATGCGCATGCCTTCAGGGTTGCTGGTACACAGAGTTCTGTTTTCACCATCCTCACGAAGGTCCTTGTGGACATGCTGCACCAGCCACCCGCAATGCCCGGGCGTATTCCATCCCGGCGCGATATCGACGTAGTGCTTGCGGGAAAAATCAATGATCTGCTTCAGCTGGTCCTTGGTAAAACAGTTATGAGACGGTGCTAATTCGGG
>JAJSAJ010000070.1 GCA_024274855.1 Planctomycetota bacterium
CGTGCCCGAGAAAACATCGAGAATTGCCTGGAGTTTGCGTGCTGCGGCAGCCGGATCATGCGCGGCTAGACGGGTCGCTTCGAGATAAGCCCGTTGGATGGGACTCAGCGATTTGTCGCGACTTCGGAGACGGGCTCGACGCTCGTACTGTTTTTGAAGTCGATAAAGCCGGAGATCCTCGCGAAATGCCCGGACTTCGTCACCTCGTTCGTCGCTCGGATACCGAATTAAGAACTCGTCCATCTGGTCTTCGACGGACGTCAGCGCGCGTGGTTCATGCTCTTCAGCGACCGTGGTGATTTTTTGGTAGAGCTGATCGGCTGTGGGGGGACGGGTCACGTACCATAATCCGGCAACGATAATGACGCCGCCAAGGACGACTGGAGCAAGCTTGTGCCATAGCGGCGTCGACTCGTCCGATACGATCGGCTGCGTAGCCTGCTTTCTTGCTTCTTCGTCAAATGTCGTAAAATGGCTTTCTCGGCTGAGCGGTGCCGCCGTCGAGGGTTCGGAGATGGCGTCGGGGCCGAACGCGGCCGACATGGCCACGGTTGGGCGGCGGTGACGTTGGGCCGAATCGTCGTCCGGCACGATCTGGCTGGCCAATGTCCGATCGGTGGCCGTCGAGTCCGAGTCCGATGGAAGGTTCTCGTCAAAGTCGTCAGCCAAACGATACTCGTTATCCTCCAGGGGATCCGGTTCCGCGTCTACCCGGGTCTCAAAGGAAAGGGCATACTCCATGGCCTTCAGTCGGTTGGCGACTGCCAAGGCGGTGGCGATACGACGTTGAGGGTCCTTCTCAAGCAGCTGGGAGATAATCAGATCAAATTCCTCGGGAACATCAGACACCAGGCGGCGCACAGGAACCGGTTCTTCGTGCTTTAACTTGTGCATCACGTCACCGACGCTTCGCGATACAAATGGCGGATGGCCGGCCAGCAATGCGTAAAGAACGCTGCCAAGACTGTAAAGATCGGTGCGCGCCGTAACGCCTAGTGCCTCCGCCTGTTCAGGCGCCATGTAGTCAACCGTTCCCAGAACGCCTCCTGCTATCGTGATGCCACTCATGCCATATAGTTTGGCGATACCGAAGTCCAGAAGTTTGACATGTTCGTCCTCGGTATACAGAAGATTGGCCGGTTTCAAGTCGCGGTGGATAACGCCACGATCGTGTGCATGCTTGAGTGCCTGACAAATCTCGATACCAATCCTCGTAACTTCACGCCAATTGAAGCGACGTCCTGATCGCAACTCGTCCTGGAAAGTCCGTCCCTCAACGTACTCCATCGCGTAGAATAACTGGCCGTCCTGCTCGCCAAACCCGAGCAGCTGGACGATGTTCGGATGTTTGAGTTTCTTGAGCGTTTCGACTTCCGTCGCGAACCGGTCCCGAAAACTCGAGTTGCCGCTGAGCGTGGGTGCCAGTACTTTTACGGCCGCTCGCTGTTGGTTTCGTTCGTCGACCGCAAGGTAGACGCTCCCCATCCCGCCGCTGCCGATCAGACGTTCGATGATATAGGGTCCGAGCCGCTCAAAACCTGGTTGATTCACAATCGGATTCACAATCGGTTGTCCTCCGTTTCACGGTCGAGCAGTTCCGGCTGAAACGCCGTGCCGATCTCGTGACAAATGCCGAGCGATTAACGAGAACTCGCTATTCGGGTTCGAACGGACACCACTTGTGAAGAGTCCCGAGGTCAAGGAGACAGATGGGTAAGCCTGTGATGCCACAACACCACTACCATACCATAGGTTTGCAAGTCGCGCCCATCCAGCAAAGTCGGGATCAGCGGAAATCTCTTGCTTGGAGATGCGGTATAGCCAAGCTGGCGGAAAGATCCTCAATCCGCTTCGCGACAACATGGATGATGCGATCCTTGGATTCGAGACGTCCCTTGACTAGCCAGGCAGGTGCACGTCGAGCAATCGTATAGTGGCGTTGCCAAACAGCCATGTGCACGATCAGGTTGATCGTGCCTGTTTCATCTTCAAGTGTAACAAATGTAATCCCTTTTGCCGTACTTGGCCGTTGACGCAATAAAACCAATCCTGCTACACTGACCAAGCGGCCATTTTGGAAATGGAGAAGCTGTTCGGCTGTTACCAGATTCATGTGCTCCAGTTGTTTGCGATGCAATGCGAGCGGATGGGATTTTAGTGATAGCCGAGTGCTCTGATAGTCTGCCAAAACTTCCTCTTCCTCCGGCATTACCGGCAGTGTGACCTCGGGGTGGTCGTCGTTGGGCAATGGATCGAAGAGTGGTTGCGGTTTGCTAGTTCCGCCTTGCTTTAAGACATCCCAGATCGCCTCACGCCGGTTCTAGTCCAACGATTTGAACACGTCCGCTTTGGCCAACAGCAACAGGTCTGCTCGTCCGAGCAATGTGCGTTGTGCAAAATCATGGATGCTCTGGAACGGCCCATCCTGGCATCTGGCCCGTTCGATTGCCATAACAGTGTTGTGAGAGAGTGACTTGATCATTCGAAGACCAAGTCGCAGAGCAACAGGCTGACCATGCTTTTCCGGATCGATCGGTTCGAGTCTGCTGTTCCACTCACTGAAATTGACGTCGATTGGGTGAACTGGAACACCATGTCGTTGGGCATCCTGGACTAGTTGGGCTGGTTGGTAAAATCCCATGGGCTGGCTGTTTAGCAAAGCGGCTACGAATGCGGCCGGATAATGGTGTTTGAGCCAAGCGGAAACGTAGACCAACAACGCGAAACTGGCGGCGTGCGATTCGGGGAAACCGTATTCGCCAAATCCGCGTATTTGCTGAAACACCTGCTAGGCAAAGTCGTGCGACAGGCCGTGTGCTTGCATGCCGGTGAGCAGCTTGTCACGAAATCGTTCGATGACACCCGCACGACGCCATGCGCCCATTGCGCGACGTAATTGGTCCGCTTCACCGGGCGTGAATCCAGCAGCCACGACCGCTAATCGCATCGCTTGCTCTTGAAAAATCGGAATGCCCAACGTCTTATGCAGGACAGACCGAATAGACTGGTTGGGATAGGTGACCGGTTGCTTTCCGGCGCGGCGTTTTAAATAGGGATGAACCATCTGGCCTTGAATGGGGCCAGGACGCACAATCGCCACTTCGATCACCAAGTCATAATAACATCGGGGTTTCAGACGTGGCAGCATACTCATCTGAGCTCTGCTCTCAATCTGGAATACACCCATCGTGTCAGCTCGGCAAATCATGTCGTACACGTCAGAATCTTCGGCCGGCACCGTAGCCAGCGTTAACGTGCGATTGTAGTGGCTACGTACAAAGTCGAAACATCGGTGAATGGCCGTTAACATCCCGAGTGCCAGGCAATCAATCTTCAGAATTCCCAAAGTGTCCAGATCATCCTTGTCCCATTGGATGACCGTCCGGTCGACCATTGCGGCATTTTCGATTGGAACCAATTCGCATAAAGGGCCCTGAGTGATAACCATGCCACCCACATGTTGCGACAAGTGACGCGGGAATCCGATCAACTGGTTGACCAGAAGTATCAGACGTTGTCCCAAATGGCTGTCTGGATCAATGGCCACATCGCGGCACCGTTCCGCCAAATTGGGTTCGTGTGTGCAGCCTTCCACATGCTTGGCCAATGCATCAACACGGTCGGGCGAAAGCCCCAGTGCCTTACCGACATCGCGAATTGCCGACCGACTGCGGTAGGTGATTACCTCGGCAGTCAAGGCAGCCCGATGACGTCCATATTTGTTGTATAAATATTGTAAAACCTCCTCACGCCGCTCATGCTCGAAATCGACATCAATGTCAGGCGCTTCGTCACGTTCGCGACTGATAAACCGTTCAAACAGCAAGTCGATTCGAACCGGATCGACCGAGGTGATACCGAGGCAATAGCAGACGGCCGAATTAGCGGCGGATCCGCGTCCCTGGCACAGTATACCCCGGTGACGTGCAAATCGAACCAGATCCCATACCGTAAGAAAATAGGATTCGTATCGCAGTTGTTCGATCAGTTCCAGTTCGTGGTTGAGCAAGCGACGCACCTTGTCTGGAATCCCCGCCGGGTATCTTTTGTGTGCGCCTTTCCAAGCCAGTTGTTGCAAGTGTTGTAAAGGAGTCAGACCTTCTGGAGCCAGACACTCGGGATACTCGTACCGGAGTTCATCCAAAGAAAAAGAACAGCGGTCCGCGATCTCCAGGGTCCGTTGCAACAAGCAAGGTGTCTGAGCGAACAGGTGTTGGATGTCGTCCAGATGTCGTAAATGCCGCTCGGCATTTGGAAGTCGCCATGGGCCGATTCTGGAAACGGTTGTGTTAAGCCGAATTGCGGTCAATACATCGTGTAGCGGTAGACGGCATGGAGCGTGGTAATGAACGTCTCCCGCCGCGACGACCGGAATGTGGTATTGCTGGCCAATTTGAATCATTTTTTCCAAACACCAAGCGTCATCTGAACCACGGTGCAGTGCAGCCAAAAGATATGCTCGGTCCTCGAATACTTCACGAAATCGTCGCATGAAGTTGTCCACGTGCGGTGGCCGTAGATTCGGCCCGATGGTTGCCGCCGCGGAATCACTCGAGGATCGGGCAAGACTGGTCGCCAGATTGAGTGATTCTCGGTCACCAGAGGAGCCATTGACATTGGCATTCAGAGTGTCCTGTAAGCGGCCCTTCTGGATTGGCTGATGGTGATAGGTGATGACCCCGGCCAATAATCCCGTTGCGTGTTCGGCAATATCATTCCAGACTAGTTTGCATTTCCCTTTGTCTGCTCGCAGACGCCCCTTGGTCAGCAGGCGTGTCAGCCGCCCGTATGCCGCTCGATCAGATGCCCAAAGCAGAATCGGAGGGCTATCGATAGGGGTGATTTCGGCACCAACGATCAGTTTTAC
Organism: Planctomycetota bacterium; assembly: GCA_024274855.1. Classification (GTDB taxonomy): domain Bacteria; phylum Planctomycetota; class Planctomycetia; order Pirellulales; family Pirellulaceae; genus JAJSAJ01. The sequence continues at coordinate 4,868 of JAJSAJ010000070.1, forward strand.
ATTGTGTTGTTTTGCGGCTTGGTGGGCGCGTACAATTCCGGCCAGGCTGTTGCGGTCGGTAACGGCTAATGCCTGGTAGCCCAGTTGTCCGGCCCGTTCGACCAACTCATCCGCGTGCGAAGCCACTTCAAGAAACGAATAGTTGGTTTTGCAATGCAATTCGGCATACCGGCAAGAGACTGGTGTGTGATGTGTTGTTGTCGCCATGAAATCATTGCCGTGAAATGGTGGGAATAGAGCTTGCATTGAGGGCGCCATCTATTCAATGCGATGTGCTTAGTGAATCGCATTCAGGCGTGCCGACGCTCGGCGCGAAGCGGTGCGGCGCGAGGAGTGAGATGTAGCGAGCGTGAGACGTACTACATGCTGGACCTACCTTGCTGAGCCGCATCATGTAAGAATCGCGTGACGCCTTTGGCTAGTTCGTCTTGCCGTGTACGTAGACGGTCGACCGGCAATTCACGGTAGATGTCCTGGATGTTGTCAACGCAAGGGAGCAGGCGTTCACAGAATGCGAATGCCGTGATGCAATCGCCCTGTTTCAATTCAAGCCGCTCGCACCACCGTCGGTCGATCAGAAGGTTCCATGCCTGCTTGGACGATGGAGCGGTCGGCCGAAAGGATGTATCGATTGTGTCGTCGCATGCCCCGTTCCGGTTGTGGCAGCATGGCGAGCAAATAGCATCCGGCCCGAGTTCGATACATAACTCGACGTAAGGGGCGGCGAGTACTGTCTGTGCAACCGTATGCAACGCATGGCCATAAGGATGCGGTGTAAAGTTGAGCGTTCTGTTGCCGACCGAGCGGATAATGTCGACAAAATGATGCGGTTTGATGATGAGCATATTTCGAGGTCCTTGTTTTCTACTTGCTGGAAACCAATGTAACCGTTCACGGAATGTAGGCGGCCGGTTCGCTTCCAAGGGGTCAGACCCATTTTCGGCGACAAGATGCGTTCGCGTAAAGAAACGCTTTCTCCGCCGAAAATTGCGTCAGACCCCAGCGACGTGAACGGCTACAAGCCAATTTCGTAACTGTTTAGCCGTCCGGCAGCCACCGAGGTTCAGGACTTGTCTACCTTTAAACAACTTCTGAATCGAGCACGACCAGAACATGAGGAAGAGAAAAATGAAACACTCATCGTCACGAATTCCCACTAATCAGAAATGGGGAAAAGCTGCAAGTTCAGCGCCGAGCGTGACAGACTGGCGTGCTCAGAACGCTCGCTTGAGTCTTCGATCTGGATTAGTGAAGATAAGTGGTGATTAGTGTTCTACTCGTCGTTCCGTTCAATCGAACACTTGCTATTCGGTTGAAGTGTCCCGAAAAATGCATCCAGCAAACGTTGGACATCCGCAATTCGTCGCGTCAATTCGCTTGTGTAAACAGCCGGCAAATAATGCAATCGATCGGCCAGCAACACTTGGACTTCCAGACGTCGCAATAAACACTGCACTTGGGTTAAGGCGAGCAAGAAGTCGGACGTCGGCTGCATGGGACTTGCGGCGATTCGGCATGGAATATCGAGAGCCGTTTGACGCAACTGAGAGCTTAATCCGTTTCGCTCCACGTCGGGAAGCCGGCAAGTGCGCCGATAAATGGACTCTGCCAAATCACAAGCCTTTTGCCAAAGCAAGAAGTTTCGATACGTATCCATGGTGTGATTCACCGTAGTCGTTCACGGGGTTTTCGTCTGCCATCGCGTTGGCACCGGAGTTTTCCCCGATTGTCCACACGCCCGATTTATCATTAGTCATCTGATATTACTCATTTATCATCGAGAGAGGCAGCGCAGCGGAGCCATACTCTTTCCTCTGACCACCAACAAATGACAAATGACAAATGATAGATGATAGATGATAGATGATAGATAATAGATAAATGACCCTCCACGCACTCTCGCCGTGAACGGTTACGATTCACCCTCCCTTCTCATTGTGGTCCTTCTGCAACCGTCTTGCACGGTTGGTGAAGAAGTCTAGGGGGCAAAGGGCCGGTTGTTGGCATTGGCGTTTTAGCCAGCGAGACTTCTTCACCCATGGGCAAGCCCACGGGGCCGTGACCAGACAATGTGCCGCAATCGGATCGTGTGTTACCCGTTTGACCATCTATCCAAATTCGCCATGAAGAAACCATTTGCTATTGTCCAATTGACGATACAGCCAGAAGCGAGCCCCGGTGTCTACTTCGACGCGGTAATAGTCGCGACGTACTGATCGGCCACGCCACCATCCGGTTTCAATTCGTTCGGGACCCGAATGGTGCATGACACGGTGATGCTGGTCTTTCCATTTCAGATGAATCGGAGGTCCATCGGGCGAGATGGCCACAACGGCTAAGGGAATCGGTGACGAATACAAGTATAACGGGCGTATTCGGATTTGCGGCGATCGGTTTGACGCTGCGGCCGCGGTTCGATCGTGGTCACGCCGAACGGTATGGCTTGTTGCGTGGTCTACGTACCGATAGGCGAGTTCCGGTTGTGCGTCGGCCTGTAGTTGGGCCGTGACAACACGATCGCATCCCAAACGGCTTCGTAAACGATCGACCAGGCGAGGCAGCAGTTGAGGCTCGGAGAAGCATGTATCGGGTAACAGGGATTGCTGCCTGGTTTCCAGTAACGCTGTTTCGGTAACCTTTATTGCCATATGTTGGACGGGGCCGGATAGCCGGATCGACTCCATCCGCATGCGTACCAGGTCCATGAGATGATCGGAAGAGACGGTGGGACGAAATAGGCTGATTCGAAACGTAAGGACTTGAGGTGTGTTCGAATCGTCGAAATTGCCCACCTGACAAGTCGGAGCTATCGGGCGCGTCCGCGCCGTGCCGGCCTCGGTCGAGACGGTCGCTTGTAGAGCGACGGCGTTCGATGAAGCAGATTGAAACTGGCAAATAAGCGCCACCGCTGCCTTTCCCTGAGCAACCAGAAGCGTGGAAAGTTCTTGAACCAGTTGCTCCAAGGCGGTCTGAATTGCCATGCGATGTGTTGTGGGGTGTTCTAAGACGATACTTGTTTGTAATGCGGCAGCAGAACGATATGGTTCAATCAGCTCGCCCTGCAAGCCGATCGTCTGGTCCCAACGCTTCCATAAAACCGGCCCGAAACGGGATGCAATCTGAGCACGTGGTAACTGAGCTAACTGGCGAATGTGGAAAAGTCCAAGCTGCTGCAAAGAGGCAACGGTGGATGACGGTAAACGGAGCGCTTCAATAGGGAGTGGGTTGAGTGCCGAAAGTGTGGTCCCCATCGTAATGACCCAATAGGAACATCGGAGTAACTTAGAGGTCGATGTGGATCGATCGGGTGCCGTTGCGCCGGCTGATGCTTCGCACGATGGCGAAATGTCCGGTGTAACCAGCGCTGCCCATCGCGATCCGAAATGGGCCGCGGCCCAGGCGGCGCCTAATGTATCGGCTAGCCCGATCCGAACATGATAACCCTGCTGGTGCATCCATTGGGCAACCCGATGTGCCAGCTGGGAGTCGTTACCAAAATGGGCTCCCAAATTAGTAACATCCAAATCCAAACTAGAAGGTGACGGTTGACAATCGCTGGCCTTAGTCAAACATCGAGTATGTTCGAATCCGACGGTCGGGCTAAATGCCTCACAAGCAATAGCCAGTTGCTCGATCGCCCGCCAATCAGATTCTGGTGAGTAACGTGCGATGTATGACGCTTCAGGCTTCCGATATTTACCATCTGAATAAGTGAGGCCCCGATCAACTGGCCCCGGATAGATTGGCCCCGGATAGATTGGCCCGGAACAGTCTGATGTGGACGCTGCACGATGAAAGTCCGGCCGCTGTAGCATCATCGCCTCAGCTAACGGCATACCGGGTCGGATGCCCAGCTGGTGTGCGGCGCGGGAACAGACCACCACACAACCACCTCGCCTGGAATCGCGTGCGTGCAAGATGATGACACGCCCCTTAAGATCCGGCCGGTCAGCAACCAGACGCTGAAGAGGCCAACTTGGTAGCCATATGCATAGGATGCGTTTCATGATGAGTACTCGCTTGGCAAATGCTCCCCGTCCGCTCGTCCAACTCTAAGTCCACCGTGCCACCACTCGGGCCGCGGCGGCACCGAGTCACCTCGACCCGAATCCGCCGGCCGGTTCGTAAATCGGCGGATAACCAACGCCTCGGTTCAATGCGTAATTGAACCTCGGACCAGGAAGGCTGGCCCCGAATACGCTGACCCCCAATACGCTCGGGACGAACCAACAGACCTAATCCACCACCCTGCTCAACCGCTAACGCTAGACGTCGAAACGTGTGGCTCTCCAGATGCCCCGTCGACGCCCATACCGCAGTAACCGCCGGACAACGTAATATCTGGTCCAATGCCCAGAAGGCATCAGGGGCGTTGCTCGGTCGGATCACAAATAACCGATCGAAATCAATCCCCAATACGGCAGCAGCCGGCGGGTAAAACCAGGAGCGAGTGTCCAGGACGATCAGAACCCCTTCCGACCCGATTGCCTGTCGAGCCAGCAGCAGAGCGAGTGTTCCGGCTCCGCTGCCGATATTGCCCAGACATTCAACCAGCGACCCCCGAACTAATCCACCAGCCGGAAAAAGCTGGTCCAACGATTCGCAACCGGTTCGAATTGGACGCGTATCACAGAACGGACGTTGTAAGTGTAGTGGCAGCACCTGTTTGCGGAGAATGTTCGCTAATTCAACTCTAGCCGATCGGCCCGCCGAAACCGGTGGGTGAGCAGAGGAGGAATCGAGTTTCGGTAAAATAGGCGACAGTGAGTTCATCAAAAGAAGCTCCATGAATATGTCGACTACTGTACAGATGTATCGTACTTCTGTCAAGGAAAAGATGAGCATTTATTGCCGTTTGAAGTCAGCCTGATCGGGGGGGGCGTCTGGGGAACCCAGTCATTCAAGGCACTTAACCGGAGGAATCGGCAGAAAAGTTACAGTTTGTCTAGCGATGAAAACGATGATTCAGTACATGACATCCCGTAGTGCATCACGATCGGCGATGTGAGACCA